>NZ_WOGU01000026.1:0-19259 GCF_009735315.1 Kocuria sediminis | reverse complement strand
GCGGCGTACTTCATGAAGTCCCCGCCCGAGCAGCAGGCCGACGACACCGCCCGGGCCAACCTCGAGGCCTTCATCCGCGGCGAGCGCGAACGCTGAGCAGCGCCCCTCCCGGGCCCAGGAGCCCCGCACCGGCCCGGTGCGGGGCTCCTGCCGTGCCCGGCCGGGCCTACACGTAGTCCTCCAGGCCGGCGCGGTGCAGCACGAACGCGGTGACGGGGTCGTAGAGGCGCGGCGGGAGGTTGTCGTCGAGCGGGACGGCGACCTCCACCTGGCCCTGCGCCTCGGCGACGAACACCCCGGGGTCGTTGCAGTCGGCGATCGCGATCGTCCGCAGCCCGCGCGAGCCGGCCGCCCCGGCGAGGCCGTGGTCGGCGACCACGAGGTCCGGCGGGTTCTGCCCGTCCCGGCGCAGCTTCTCCAGGGTCAGGGACATCGGCCCGGGGAAGTGGGTGTGCCGCAGGCCCCCGTGCTGCTCGACCATCACCACGTGCTCGATCTGGCGCACGTCGCCGTCCTCGAAGGCGAAGCCGTCCGGGACCCGGACGACGTGGGCGCCCGCGCGGCGGGCCACGCGCGCCAGCTGCGCGTAGACGGGGAACAGCCCGGCCGGGTGGCCCGTGGCGAAGAGCACGCGCCCGCCGGCGGCGACGACCTCCCCGAGCACGCGCGCGTAGCGCTCCAGCGCCGCGACGGCGAGCTCGGCGGAGATCGTGTCCTGGCCCTCGGCGTGGGACCGGTCGGGTGAGATGCCGACCCGGTCGCGCATCAGCGCGAAGATCTCGTCGTACGTCCAGTCCCGGGTGCGGACCACGCCCATGTGCTGGTGCTGGTCGCCGTCGAGGAAGCCCTGGATGTTGCGCAGGTTCGCCTCCCGGGGGGTGGCCACCGCTCCGGTGAGACGGTGGCGGTCGAGGTGGCGGGCGAGGTCGGCGGGGGGCAGGAACGAAGTCGTCACCGTTCGAGTGTATGCACGCACCGCCGGCTACCGTGGCGTATCCGCACGCGGTCCCGGACCCGGGCGTAGACCTCGGCCGTGGCCCGGGCGGTGCGCTCCCAGGAGTGCTCCCGGGCGCGGCGGGCGGCGGCGGCGCCCATGCGCGCCAGGGCCTCCGGGTCGCGACCGAGCTCGAGGAGGGCGCGCGCCCACGACGCGGGGTCGCGGTCCGGGACCAGCCTCCCGGTGACTCCGTCGAGCACGGCGGTGCGCAGCCCGTCCACGTCCGTGGCGAGCACCGGGGTGCCGCAGGCCTGGGCCTCCAGCGCCACGAGGCCGAACGTCTCGGAGGAGGAGGGCACGGCCACGACGTCGGCGCGGCGCATCCGGTCCGCCAGCTGCGGGGCCGGCAGGGCCGGGCCGAAGCGCACCGCGTCCTCCAGCCCGAGTTCGCGCACCTGCTGCTGCAGCCCGGCCGTGAACCGGCGGGTGCCCACGCCCACGATCTCGAGCTCGACCGGCACGCCGGGCGCGTCCGCGCGGATCCGGGCGAGCGCGTCCACCAGCACGTGCGGGCCCTTGAGGGCCTGCAGCCGGCCGGCGAAGAGCACCCGCAGCGGGCGGCCCGGGGAGCCGGGCCGGGACCCGTCCCGGCGGTCCCCGCCGGGCGCCGGCGGGGAGAAGGCGGAGAGGTCGACCCCGGGCGTGATCACGGTCAGCCGCGCCGGGTCGGCGTCGTAGAGCTCGACCATCTGCAGGGCCTCGGTGCGGGTGTTGACCACGGTGGCCTCGGCCCGTGCGATCAGCTCGGCCTCCGCCGCGGCGCGGGCGGCCGGCTCCAGCCCCTCGTCGGCCCGGGTCCGCAGGTTCTTGCCCAGGGCCGTGGTGTGCAGGGTGAGCACCAGGGGCACGCGCCAGTCGTCGGCGAGCTCCCGGCCCACGGCCCCGGAGAGCCAGTAGTGGGCGTGCACCACGTCGGGGCGGGGAGCCTCGGCGCGGAGCACCTCGGCGAAGGCGCCGGTCAGTCCCGGGAGGTCCTCCTTCGCGGCGCCGGCCGCCCCGGGCAGCGAGACCGTGAGCAGCCGCAGGCCCTCGCGGATGCGGGACGCCCGCATCCCCGCGGTGCGCGGCGCGCCGGGGTCCCGGTCCAGGGTGGCCATGTCCACGGTGTGCCCGGCGGTCACCAGCGCCCCGGCGAGCTGGCGCACGTAGACGTTCATCCCGCCCGCGTCGCCGGACCCCGGCTGCTCGAGGGGACTGGTGTGCAGGCTGATCAGCAGGACGTGCAGCGGAGCGTCGGACACGGCTCCACTGTAGTCCCCGGCCCGGACCCCGGCCTGGGTCGGGGCCCCTGGTAGCCTCCGGCCATGGTCTTCCAGGCGGTCCTGCGGCGGTACCCGGGACCCGGTGCATGGGTGTTCGCGCCGGTGCCGGAGGACCACGCCCCCGAGGTCCGCGGGCCCTTCGGCCGGGTCCCGGTGACGGCCACGGTCGACGGCACCACGTGGTCCACCAGCGTTTGGCGGGACTCCCGGGCCGGATGGCTGCTCGCCGTGCCGGCGCGCGTGCGCGGGGGCAAGGACGACGGGGACGTGGTGAGCGTGGAGGTCGTCGTGGACGCCTCCCGGCTCTGAACGCGGGACGCGCTCGGCCGGGTGCGAGAATGGGACCCGTGAACCGTGCTGAGCCCGTCCCGTTCCCCCCGCCCGGCGCCACCCCCGGCGCCCGCTCCGGCGAGCTCCCCGGCGTCCTCGCCGGGGAGCTCGCCGGGGGTTCCGCCAGGGACTTGTCCGGGGGCGTCCGGCCCGAGCGCAGCGCCGTGGTCGACCTCGCCGCGGTCCGCGCCAACGTGCGCCGGATCCGGGACGTGGCCGGGCCCGCGCGGCTGATGGCCGTGGTCAAGGCGGACGCCTACGGACACGGGGCCGTCCCCGTGGCCCGCGCCGCCCTGGAGGCCGGCGCGCACGCCCTGGGCGTCGCCCACGTCGCCGAGGCCCTCGCCCTGCGCGCGGCGGGGATCACCGCCCCGGTGCTCGCGTGGCTGCACACCGTGGACACGGACTTCCGCGCCGCCCTCGCCCAGGACGTCGAGCTCGGCGTCAGCGGGTGGGAGCTCGGCCCGGTCGCCGAGGTCGCGCGGGCGCTCGGCCGGCCGGCGCGGATCCACCTCAAGATCGACACCGGGCTGGGCCGCAACGGCGCGACGGCCGAACGGTGGCCCGAGCTCGTGCGCCGCGCCGCGCAGGCCGAGGCCGAGGGCCTCGTGCGGGTCACCGGCGTGTTCACCCACCTCGCCGTGGCCGACGAGCCCTCCCGGCCCGAGACCCGGGAGCAGCTCGAGCGCTTCCGCGCGGCGGTGGACACCGCGCGCGCCGCCGGGCTGCGGCCCGCGCTGCGGCACGCCGCGAACTCCCCGGGCCTGTTCCAGGCCGCCGGCCTCGAGCGTCCGGGAGACATGCTCCTCGACATGGTCCGCGTGGGCGTCTGCCTCTACGGGCTCTCCCCGTTCCCCGACCGCACCCCGCGGCAGCTCGGCCTGGTGCCGGCCATGACCCTGCGGAGCACCGTCAGCGCGGTCAAGGAGGTCCCCGCCGGGCAGGGCGTCTCCTACGGGCTGGGCTACGTGACCGAGCGGCCCACCACCCTCGCCCTGGTCCCGCTGGGCTACGCCGACGGCGTGCCGCGCTCCGGGACCGGCGGGCCGGTGCGCATCCAGGGCCGCACCTATCCGGAGGTCGGCCGGGTCGCGATGGACCAGCTGGTCGTGGACCTGGGCGCCCCCGGCCTGTCCGCGCCCGAGCACGGGCTGCTGGGCGCGGAGGCCGTCCTGTTCGGCGCCGGGGACGACCCCTCCGCGTCGGCCTGGGCGGAGGCCGCCGGGACCATCAACTACGAGATCGTCACCCGCGTGTCACCCCGCGTGCCCCGGGTGCACGTGGACGGCGCGGCGACCGACGGGGAGGAGCGGGCATGAGCGAGTGGACCCTGAGCCTGACCGTGGACGGCCCGGAGCGGACCCAGGCCCTGGCCGAGCGGCTCGGCGCCCGGCTGCGCGCCGGGGACCTGCTGGTCCTCACGGGCGAGCTCGGCGCGGGCAAGACCACCTTCACCCAGGGGCTGGGCCGGGGCCTGGGGGTGCGCCCCGGCATCATCTCGCCCACGTTCGTGCTGGTGCGGCGCCACCCCAACGTCCCGGACGGGCCCCGCCCCGGCGGCCCGGACCTCGTGCACGTGGACGCCTACCGGCTGGACAGCGCGGCGGAGGTCGACGACATCGACCTCGAGGACACCGTGGACTCCGCCGTCACCGTGGTGGAGTGGGGCGCCGGGAAGGTCGAGCACCTCGCCGACTCCCGCCTGGAGATCGTGCTGGAGCGCGCGGTGGGCGCCGCGCCCGCCGGCGCTGCCGCGCACGAGCACGGGCACGGGCACGGGGCGGAGGACGCGGTTGGGGAGGAGGCGGAGGACGAGGACGCCGAGCCCCGCCGGATCACGCTGACCGGGATCGGCCCGCGCTGGGCGGGCGGGCCCCCGCCGCTGGACCCGCCCGGGGAGGGCTCCGCGCGCGGGCACTAGAATGGCCGGGTGCTTCTCCTGTGCCTGGACTCCTCCGCCGTCGCCTCCGCCGCGCTCGTGACCGGGGCGGGCGAGATCGCCGGCTCCTTCGTGAGCCCCGACACCCGCTCCCACGCCGAGGTGCTGGCCCCCGCCGTCCGTGACCTGCTGGACGGGCACGGCCTGACGGGCACCGGGCTCGACGGCGTGCTCGTGGGCACCGGGCCCGGCCCCTTCACCGGTTTGCGCGCCGGGATCGCCACCGCCCGGGCCCTCGCCTTCGCCTGGGACCTGCCGCTGCACGGCCTGATGAGCCTGGAGGCCCTGGCGCAGGACGCCGCCGAGCACGCCCGGGCGGCCGGCCACGAGGAGTTCCTCGTGCTCACCGACGCCCGCCGCAAGGAGGTCTACTGGGCCCGCTACGCCCTCGAGCCCGACGGCCCGCGGCGGGTCGGCGGGCCCGGGGTCGCGGCCGCGGAGCGACTCCCCCCGCTGCCCGCCTACGGCCGCGGCGCGGGGATCTGGGCGGAGCGGCTGGCGCTGCCCGTGCCGGCGTTCGCCGGGGCCCAGCCCACGGCGTCGTCGCTGGGGCTCGCCGCGCTGCGCCTGCGCGCCCGCGGCGAGGGGCCGGGCCCGGACACGACTCCTCTGTACCTGCGCGAGTCCGACGCGAAGGTCCCCGGCCCCCGGAAGAAGGCCCTCGCGTGAACGCCGCCGCCCCGCAGCCCCCCTGGACCCTGCGCCGGATGACCGCCCGGGACGTCCCCGTGGTCCACGCCCTGGAGCAGGACCTCTTCCCGGCCGACGCCTGGCCGCTGGAGATGTTCTCCGCCGAGCTGGCCCAGCCCGTGTGCTGGTACTGGGTGGCCGAGCTGGACGGCCGGATCGTCGGCTACGCGGGACTGATGTGCATCCGTCCGGTCGGCGACGTCCAGACCATCGCGGTGCTGCCCGAGCACGAGGGCCGCGGGATCGGCTCGGCGCTGCTGCGCACCCTGCACGGGCAGGCCCGCGAGCTCGGCGCCACCGAGGTGCTGCTCGAGGTCCGCGCCGACAACCCCCGCGCCCAGCGGCTCTACCGCCGCTTCGGCTACGAGCACATCCACACCCGGCCCCGCTACTACCGGGACGGCACCGACGCGCTGATCATGCGCCTGGACCTCACCGCCGCGGAGCCCCCGAGCACCCCGGACCCGGGCACCCCGGGCCCGAGCACCCCTGACCCGACCCACCCCACGGAGGACGACCGATGACCGACGGACCGCTGGTGCTGGGCATCGAGTCCTCCTGCGACGAGACGGGCGTCGGGATCGTGCGGGGGCGCACCCTGCTCGCCAACGTCGTGTCCTCCTCGATGGACGAGCACGCGCGCTTCGGGGGCGTGATCCCCGAGATCGCCTCCCGGGCCCACCTCGACGCCCTCGTGCCCACGCTGCGCGAGGCCCTGGACCGGGCCGGTGTGGGCCTGGCGGACCTCGACGCCCTGGCCGTGACCTCCGGCCCCGGCCTGGCCGGGGCGCTCATGGTCGGCGTCGCCGCCGCGAAGGCGCTCGCCGTGGCCACCGGCAAGCCGCTGTACGCGGTCAACCACCTCGTGGCCCACGTCAGCGTGGGCGTGCTGGAGGACTCGGGGACCGAGGGCTTCCGGGGCGGCTTCGACGACGGCCTGCCCCGGGACCTCGGCGCGCTGCTGGTCTCCGGCGGGCACACCGAGATCCTCGCCGTCGACGACCTCTCCCGGGACGTGCGGCTGCTCGGGGCCACGATCGACGACGCGGCCGGCGAGGCCTACGACAAGGTGGCCCGGGTCCTGGGGCTGGACTACCCGGGCGGCCCGGCCATCGACGCCGCCGCCCGGTCCGGGGACCCCACGGCCTTCCGCTTCCCGCGCGGGCTGACCGCGGGCAAGTACCTGGGCTCGGCCGAGCGGCCCGGCCCGCACCGCTACGACTTCTCCTTCTCCGGGCTCAAGACGGCGGTGGCCCGCGTGGTCGAGGCGCACGAGGCCGAGGGCCGGGCGGTGCCGGTCGCGGACGTCGCCGCCTCCTTCCAGGAGGCCGTGGCCGACGTCGTCACGCGCAAGGCGGTCCTCGCGTGCACCGAGCAGGGGCTCGGCACGCTGCTGCTGGGCGGGGGAGTGGCCGCCAACTCGCGGCTGCGGGAGCTCACCGCCGAGCGCTGCGCCGCGCACGGGATCGAGCTGGTGGTCCCCCAGCTCTCCCTGTGCACCGACAACGGGGCGATGGTCGCGGCCCTCGCCGCCCGGGTCGTGGCCGAGGGCCGCGAGCCCTCGGGCCTGGGCTTCGCCGCCGACTCCTCCCTGCCCGTCACGACCGTCTCCGTCTGAGCCGGGCCGCGCCCCCTCAGCCCACGGGCGTGACCAGGGTCCCGTCGGCGAGCCAGCTGCGCAGGTTGCGCAGGGTCAGCTCGGCCATCGCCCGCCGCGTCTGCACCGTGGCGCTGCCCACGTGCGGCAGCAGCACCACGTTCTCGAGCCGGCGCAGCGCGGGCGGCACGTGCGGCTCGGCGCGGTGCACGTCGAGCCCGGCCCCGGCCAGCCGGCCCTCCTCCAGGGCGGCGACGAGCGCGGTCTCGTCCACGACCGTGCCGCGGGCGACGTTGACCAGGAAGCCCTGCGGGCCGAGGGCGTCCAGGACCGCGGCGTCGACCAGCGCCGTGGAGTCCGGGCCCCCGGGCACGGCCACCACCAGGACGTCGACGGCCGCGGCGAGCTCCGCGGGCGAGCCGTGGTAGCGGTGCCCGGCGCCGGGGACCGGCCGCCGGTTGTGGTAGTGGATCTCGCAGCCGAGCGCGGTCAGGCGGTGGGCGACGGCCCGGCCGATCCGGCCGAGGCCGAGGATCCCGACGCGCCGGCCCGAGGCGTGCTCGGTCAGCGGGTAGTCGCCGGTCGTCTCCCACTCCCCGCGGCGCACGAACCGGTCGGCGGCGGAGAACCGGCGCAGCACGTCGAGGTAGAGGGCCAGCGCCGTGTCCGCCACGGCGTCGGTGAGCACGTCGGGGGTGTTGCTCATCCGGATCCCGCGCGCGGCGGCCTCGGCGGCGTCCGTCCCGTCGTAGCCGACGCCGAAGTGCACGACGGCCTCCAGGCGGGGCAGGCGGCCCATGAGCTCCCGGTCCACGCCGGTGCGCCCGGAGCACACCGCCACGCGCACCTCCCCGGCGTGCCGGTCCAGGAAGTCCTCCCGGTCGCGGGCGTCCGCGGGCAGGCGCAGCGCCGAGTGGTCGGCGGCCAGGGTCTCCTCCACCAGGGGGTGCAGGGCGCCGATCTGCAGCACGGGGCCCCGCGGCGCGGTGCTCTGCGGCACGGTGCCGCCCGGTCGGGTCGGTTCGGTCATGGCTGCCACCTGTGGGGGACGGGAGCCCGCGGGGGCTCGGCCGGACGGGACGGTCAGTCGTTCTCGCGGGTGCGGCGCACGATGTCGAGGGCGACGGCGCGCAGGTCGCCCTCGTGGGCGCGGGCCACGGCCCGCTGGCGCTGGTAGCCGGCGCCCTCCCGCAGGATCCGCTCCACGTCGGAGAGCTCCTGCGCGCAGCCCAGCCGCGCGGCGACGGGCTCGAGCCGGTCGAGCAGGCCGACGAGGTCCTCGCGCAGGTCACGCTCGGTGTTGTGCGGGCCGGTGATCACCTCGGCGTCCAGGCCGTAGCGGGCGGCCCGCCACTTGTTCTCCTGGATGTGCCACGGCCTCAGCCGGGCGGGCTCCCGGCCGGCCTCGACGTCGCGGGACAGGGACTCGGCGAGGCACTGGGTGAGGGCGGTCAGCGCCCCGACCTCCCACAGGGTCGAGAGCCCGTCGCAGAACCGCACCTCGTCGGTGCCCAGCCGCGGCACGGGGCGCACGTCCCAGCGGGCCTCGCTGAGCTCCTCGATGATGCCGGTGGCGACCATGTCCTCGATGCACTGCTCGTAGGCGTCCCAGGAGGGGAAGTGGTAGGGCAGCCCTGCGGTGGAGAGCTGCTGGAAGATCATGGAGCGCTGGGACGCGTAGCCGGTGTCCTCCCCGGCCCAGAAGGGGGAGTTGGAGGACAGTGCCAGCAGGTGCGGGTAGTAGGTCAGCAGCCCGTCGAGCACCGGCAGGGCCTTGGCCCGCGCGTCCAGGCCCACGTGCACGTGCACCCCGTAGATGACCATCTGGCGGCCCCAGTACTGGGTCCGGTCCACGAGCTTGTGGTAGCGCTGCTTGTCGGTGACCTGCTGGTCCTGCCAGCGCGCGAAGGGATGGGTGCCGGCGGCGAAGATCTCGAGGCCCTGCGGGTCGGTGACCTTGCGGATCTCGTCCATCATGGCCGCCAGCTGCTCGGTGGAGTGGGCGACGTCGCGGCACACCCCGGTGACCATCTCGACGGTGTTGAGCAGGAACTCCCCGGTGAGTTGCGGGTGGTCGCCGTCGGTGCCCCACTCGGGGTGGGCCTCCAGGACCGCCTCGAACGTCTCGCGGCCGCGGGGCACGAGGTCGCCCGTGGTGCCGTCCACCAGGGCGATTTCCCACTCGACGCCCAGCGTCGACTGGTCGGAGCGGGCGAACGAGATCTCCACGCGGCAGGTCCTCCGTGCTCTGCGGGCGTGCTCGCCCGCGCGGTGGCGGGCCGGATCGCCCGGTCGGGTGCGGGGCTGTTCGCCCGCGGAGCCCTCAGTCTACGGTTTCGACGACGAGCACGACGCGCCGCTCCCCGCCGCCGGCCCCCGCCCCCGGGGCGGTGCCGGGGGCGGGGGCCGGGCCCGTGCGGGTGAGCACGAGGGTGGCCCGGCCGGGCCCCTTCGGCGCGAGCTGGCGGCGCAGCTGCTCGGGGGTGACGTCGGTGCCGCGCTTCTTGATCTCGAGGGTGCCGACCTCGTGCTCCCGCACCCACCGCTTGAGCACCTTGACGGTGTGCGGCAGCACCTCCCGCACCCGGTAGGCGCGGGCCAGCGGCGTGCGGACGAGCTCGTCGGAGCTCAGGTAGGCGATCCGCGGGTGGATCAGCCGCGCGCCCAGCCGGCGGGCGAGGTCGGTGACGAGGCCCGCGCGGATCACCGCGCCGTCCGGCTCGTAGAGGTACGACCCCACCGGGCCCACCACCGCGTCCGCGTGGGCGGGGTCGAGGTCCTCCGGGCTGGTGAGCTCCGTGGACCCGTGCTCGGAGAGCACGAGGGCGGCCCGCCGGACCCCGGGGCGGGCCACGGCGTTGAACCACAGCACGGCCTCGACCACGTCCCCGCGGTCGGAGACCCACTGCGCCTCGCACCCGGGCGGCACCGCCTCGTGGGGGATGCCGGGGCCCAGCTTCACCCCCACGGGCAGCCCCCGTGCGGCGAGCGCCTCGACGAAGGACAGCGGCGGGGAGAACGCCTCGGGATCGAAGATCCGGCGGGTCCCGGACGACGACGTCTCGCGCCGGGCCGGGTCCAGCCAGATCCCTTCCGGCGGCCCGCCGGGCAGCGCGTCGAGGTCCAGGGACTCGGCGTCGGCGTGCAGCACCGTGGCCTCGGGGAAGGGGCGGAGGTTGAGCAGGGCCACCGCGGCCGTGGTCTCGTCGAGCTCCACCGCGGTGACCCGCCGGTCCAGGGAGGCCAGGGCGAGGGCGTCGGCGCCGATGCCGCAGCCGAGGTCCACCACGTGGGCGAGGCCGGCGTCGGCGAAGCGGCGGG
This sequence comes from Kocuria sediminis, assembly GCF_009735315.1. Taxonomy (NCBI): domain Bacteria; kingdom Bacillati; phylum Actinomycetota; class Actinomycetes; order Micrococcales; family Micrococcaceae; genus Kocuria; species Kocuria sediminis. Next base: position 9,123 of record NZ_WOGU01000026.1, on the reverse strand, counting down.
CGTGCAGGGCGGCCACGCGCAGCCGGGTGGCCTGCTCGAGGCCGGCCCGGGTGAACAGCATCTGCTCGGCGAAGTCCCCGAACTTCGCGCGCGCCCGCGTGCGCAGCCTGGCCTGGGTGAGCACCGCGGAGACGAGCTCGGCGTCGTGCCCCCGGGCCCGCAGCCGGGTCGCCGCCGCGAGGGCGTCGTCGGCGTCGTAGGGGCCGACCTCGGCGAGCAGCCGGCGCCCCTCGTCCGTGAGCAGGGGTGCGATGTCGGTCGCCTCGTCGCGCATGGGGCCACCCTATCCGGCCCCGGCCCGGCTCCGGCCCGGGGCGCCCGGGCGCCGGCCGGTCAGTAGAACGCGGCGAGCCGGCCCCGGGGGCCGTCGATGACCGTCACCGGGGTCTCGAAGACGCGGCTGAGGACCGCGTCCTCCATGATCTCCCGCGGCTCGCCGAACTCGGCGATCCGGCCGTCCTTCACGGCGCAGATCCGGTCGGCGTAGTGGCTGGCGAAGTTGATGTCGTGCAGGACGATCAGGATGGTGCGGCCCATCTCGTCGCAGGCCCGCCGCAGGTGCTGCATCATCGACACGGCGTGGCGCATGTCCAGGTTGTTCAGGGGCTCGTCCAGCAGCACGTAGTCGGTCTCCTGGGCCAGCACCATGGCCACGTAGGCGCGCTGGCGCTGCCCGCCCGAGAGCTGGTCGAGGTAGCGGTGCTCCAGCGGCCGCAGCCCCAGGAAGTCGATGTAGGTGCTGACGACCTCCTCGTCCACCGCGGTCAGCCGGCCGTGGCTGTGCGGGAAGCGTCCGAAGCCGACCAGCTGCCGCACCGTGAGCCGGGTGACGTAGTGGTTCTCCTGGCGCAGGACGGAGACGATCCGGGCGAGGTCCTTGGACTTCGTGCGGGCCAGGTCGTAGCCGGCGATGTCGATGGTGCCGGCGTCGAGGCCGAGCAGCCGTCCGATCATGGTCAGGAGCGTGGACTTGCCCGCGCCGTTGGGGCCGACCAGCGCGGTCATCCCGCCCGAGGGGATCTCCAGGTCCACGGGGCCGATGGTGACCTCGCCCCCGTAGTCCTTGCGCACGTTGGTGAGGGTGATCACAGCCGGCCCTTTCGGAGGATGACGTAGAGGAAGACGGAGCCGCCGACGAGCTCGATGATGATCGAGACCACGCCCTGGGCGTAGAAGACGTGGTTGAGCACGAAGTAGGCGCCGGTGAGGACGAGGAAGCTGGTGAGGACCGCGACCGGGAAGACGCGGCGGTGGTCGTACGTGTCGGCGAACTGGTAGGCGAGGGTCGCCACCAGGAAGCCCAGGAACGTCATCGGGCCCACCAGCGCGGTGGAGACCGCCATGAGGACGGAGACGAGGAAGAGCGTGCGCATGACCTCGGCGCGGTGCCGCACCCCGAGGTTCAGGCTCGCCTCCCGCCCGAGGGAGAGCACGTCGAGCCGGCGGGAGCCGGACCACAGCAGGCCGCCGGCCACCAGGCACAGCGGGACGGCCACGGGCAGGTAGTCGGCGTGGGCGTTGGTCACGGAGCCGAACAGCCGGGCGGAGAGCACGTCGAAGTCGCCGGGGGAGAGCAGGCGCTGCATGAACGTTGAGACCGACCCGAGTCCTCCGCCGACGATGATCCCCACGAGCAGCATGACGTGCAGGTTCCCGTACCGCCCGGAGAGCAGCCACCCGTAGAGGGCGAGGGACAGGGCCACCATGAGGGCGACCTGCAGGAGGAACTGCGGCACGCCCTGCAGGACGAGGATCCCGGCGGCGCCCAGGAAGTAGACCGTGGAGGTCTGGATCGCCACGTAGAGGGACTCGAAGCCCATGATCGACGGGGTGATGATGCGGTTGTTCGTGGCCGTCTGGAAGCTCACGGTGGCCATCGCCTGGCAGAAGGCCACGACCGCCATGATGACGACGCCGGTGACCCGGCGCTCCGCGATCCGCCAGAAGCCGTCCGAGCCCACCGGCATCGGGTTGTCCCAGGCGAGCAGGCCGAAGGCGAAGCCCGCCGAGGCGAGGGCCAGCACGGCCACGACCGTCCAGTACCGCCGCCGGGCCCGCGGCGTGGGGAAGGCGCCGGCGCCGCGCCGTGCGCCGGGCGCCGGCGGTTCCGCTGCCGCCGCCGCCGTCGGGGTCGAGAGCACGGCGTCAGACACGTCGACGCTGCCTCAGGAGCAGGTGGACGAACACGACGGCGCCGACGATCCCGAGGATCACCGACACCGGGATCTCGAACGGCATGATGACGATCCTCCCGATCAGGTCGCACACCGTCACGATGGCGATGCCCAGCAGGCACACCCACGGCAGATTGCTGCGCAGGTCGTCGCCGCGGAGCATCGAGACGATGTTGGGGACGATGAGGCCCAGGAACGGCAGATTGCCGACGACGACGGTCACGACGCCGGTGGCCACCGCGATCAGCCCGGTGCCGAGCAGGACGGTCCGGTGGTAGTTCAGGCCGACGTTGGTGGCGACGTCCTCGCCGAGCCCGGCGACGGTGAGCCGGTCCGCCACGAGGAAGACCGCGACGCCGACCAGCAGCACGATCCACAGCACCTCGTACTGGCCGCGCAGCACCGAGGTGAAGCTGCCGGCGAACCAGACCCCCAGGTTCTGCAGCATGTCGGTCTGCAGCGCCAGGAACGTCGAGGCGGAGCCGACCACCGCGCCCAGCATGATCCCGACGATGGGGACGATGAGGGAGGAGCGCAGGGACACCCGGCGCAGGAAGAGGAAGAAGACCATGGTCCCGAGAAAGGCCGCCGCCACGGCCCCGGCCATCCGGGTGAGGAGGCTCGCGGTGGGCACCAGGAGCGTGACGACGAGCAGCCCGAGCCCCGCCCACTCGGTGGTGCCCGTCGTGGTGGGCTCCACGAAACGGTTCTGCGTGAGCAGCTGCATCACCAGGCCGGACATCGCCATGGCGGCGCCGGCGAGCACCAGGGCGACGGTGCGGGGGATCCGCGTGATGGCGAACATCTCGCCGCCGCCCTCGGCGCCGAAGACGTCGTAGACCCCCGTGAGGAGGGAGACGGCCAGCAGCGCCAGGACCCCGAGCGCGCCGGCGAGCAGCTTGCGGTCGAACAGCGCGCCCTTGCCTCCCGTGCTGCTCCGGGGTCGCGGTGTGGTCGTCGTCATGGGTGAGCCTCTCCTCCGGCCTCGTGCCCGGCGCGGGACGGTGGTGGTGCCCGCTGTCGCGGGCCCCGCCACCGTCGTCCGCACGCCGGGTCAGTCCTGCTCGCCCATGGCGTCGGCGAGGGTGTCGAAGAACTCCGTGTAGGTCTGGATGCCCTCGTTGGTGTAGGTGTCCTTGGGCATGTAGACCACGTTGTCCTCCTGCACCGCGGTGACGTCCTGCAGCGCCTCGGCGTTCTCGATGACCTCCTGCGCCGGGGTGAACTCCGCCTCGTCGGCGGCGATCGCCGCGTCGCGGTCCATCACCAGGATCCAGTCGGGGTTCGAGTCCGCGATCGCCTCGACCGAGATGTCGTCGCCCTGGTGGTCGTCGCTGGCGCCCTCGACCTCGAGGGCCGGGGTGAAGTCGAAGATCTCGAACAGCGGGCCCAGGGTCCGGCCCACGCCCGGGGCCACGTAGCCGATCTCGCCGCCGGAGACGGTGACCGCCATGACCGTGTCGCCGGGCCGGTACCCCTCGACGACGCGCTGCATCGCCGCGTCGAAGGCGCCGTTGATCTCCTCGGCCTCCGCGGTGCGGTCGAAGATCTCGCCCAGCACCGAGGTCTGCCGCTTCAGCTCCTCGTCGAAGGGCTGGTCCTCCCGCGGGTCGAGCTCCACGACGGTGGCGTCCGGCACGAGGTCGGCGAAGTCCTCGCGGTAGTCCGCGAAGCGCTGACCGTTGACGATGAGGTCGGGGTCCGCCGCGACGACGGCCTCGAGGTCGGGCTCACGGTGGTTGCCGATGTCGGTGACGGACTCGTCGCCGGCGTAGGCGATGGTGTCCGGCATGAGGGCGCGCGGGGCGGCCGCCAGCCGGACGTCCCAGTCGGCCAGCGTCTCGAAGGTGCGGTTGTCGGTGGCGACCACCGTCGCCGGCGGGGCGGCGACGGTCTGCGTGCCGTGGTTGTCCTCGACCTCGACCGCGGCCGTGGAGGCGGCGGAGGGCTCCGTGGACGCCGTCTCGCTGCCCTGTGCCCCACCGCAGGCGGTGAGGGCGAGGGCGCTGACGGCGGCGAGGAGGGCGGCCGGGTACTGGGTGCGGTTCATGGTGTTCCTTCGTGCGGGGATTCGGGTGCGGATCCCGTCGTGCCGCCCCCGGCGGGGCGCACGGCGGGGCTGCGCACGTGGCGACGTCCCGGTGCGGAGGCACGGGACGTCGGGGGCGGCACCGGTTCTCGGCCGAGGTAAGGGTTGCCTTACCGCTCAACCTAGAGTGTTCCGGGTGGGTGAGGCAAATCATTGGAGAACACCGGCGTGCCCTAATTGGGCCGCGCGCGGATCGGCCGCTCCGCCGCGCTGGCACTCGCCTTGACCGACTGCTAGGCGACTCCTATAGTCGGCCTTGGCACTCTCCGGGTGAGGGTGCTAAGGGCCAGGCGATCGATCGGCACCGCGACGACGGTTGGTGCGCCAACCGGCCCGAAGCACGACGGCGGGCCCTGCCCGCGGTCGCCCACCGCTTTCCACGCCTACAGAGAAGGAGAGATCGTGTCGGTCTCCATCAAGCCCCTCGAGGATCGCATCGTCGTTCAGCCGCTCGCCGCTGAGCAGACCACCGCTTCCGGTCTCGTCATCCCGGACACCGCCAAGGAGAAGCCCCAGGAGGGCAAGGTCCTCGCCGTGGGCCCCGGCCGTGTCGACGACTCCGGCAACCGCATCCCGGTCGACGTCAAGGAGGGCGACGTCGTGATCTTCTCCAAGTACGGCGGGACCGAGGTCAAGTACAACGGTGAGGAGTACCTGGTGCTCCCGGCCCGCGACGTCCTCGCCGTCGTCGAGAAGTAGAGCCGGCGCAGCAGACCCCGCGCACACCGCGCAGTCCTGACGAAGGGTGCCCGCCGCGCGCCCCGCTTTCCCGGCGGGCCCGCGGCGGGCACCCTTCGCCGCTCCCGATCCCCGAACCCCGCTGGTCCACCAGCCACCCAGAAGGAGCTCTTCGCTCATGGCCAAGCAGCTGGCATTCAACGATGCCGCCCGCAAGTCCCTCGAGAACGGCGTCAACAAGCTCGCCGACACCGTCAAGGTCACCCTCGGCCCCCGCGGGCGCAACGTGGTGCTCGACAAGAAGTGGGGCGCCCCCACGATCACCAACGACGGCGTGACCATCGCCCGTGAGGTCGAGCTCGACGAGCCCTACGAGAACCTCGGCGCGCAGCTCGCCAAGGAGGTGGCGACCAAGACCAACGACGTCGCCGGCGACGGCACCACCACCGCCACCGTGCTCGCCCAGGCGCTCGTCAAGGAGGGGCTGCGCAACGTGGCCGCCGGCGCGGACCCCCTGAGCCTCAAGCGCGGCATCGAGAAGGCCGTCGAGGCCGTCGCGCAGCGCCTGCTGGACAACGCCCGCCCGGTCGAGGGCGTCAACGTCGCCCACGTGGCGACCATCTCCGCGCAGGACCCCGCCATCGGGGAGCTCATCGCCCAGGCCTTCGAGACGGTCGGCAAGGACGGTGTCATCACCGTCGAGGACGGTTCCAGCACCGAGGTGGAGCTCGAGGTCACGGAGGGCATGCAGTTCGACAAGGGCTACCTGTCCCCGTCCTTCGTGACCGACGCCGAGCGCCAGGAAGCGGTCATGGAGAACTCCCTGGTGCTGCTGTACCAGGGCAAGATCTCCTCCGTGCAGGAGCTCATGCCGGTGCTGGAGAAGGTCCTCCAGGCCAAGAAGCCGCTGACCATCATCGCGGAGGACGTCGAGGGCGAGGCCCTGTCCACCCTGGTGGTCAACAAGCTGCGCGGCACGCTCGACGTCGTGGCGCTCAAGGCCCCCGGGTTCGGCGACCGCCGCAAGGCGATCCTGCAGGACCTCGCGGTGCTCACCGGCGGTGAGTTCATCACCTCCGAGCTCGGCATCAGCCTCGACCAGGTGACCCTGGAGCAGCTGGGCACGGCCCGGCGCGTCACGGTCACGAAGAACACCACCACGGTGGTCGACGGCGGCGGGACCCCGGAGCAGATCCAGGAGCGCGTCGCCACGATCCGCGCCGAGGTCGAGCGCACCGACTCCGAGTGGGACCGCGAGAAGCTCCAGGAGCGGCTCGCGCGTCTCGCCGGCGGGGTCTCCGTGATCAAGGTCGGCGCGGCCACCGAGGTCGAGGCCAAGGAGCGCAAGCACCGCATCGAGGACGCCGTCTCCTCGACCCGCGCGGCCCTCGAGCAGGGCATCGTCTCCGGCGGCGGCACCGCCCTGGTGCACGCCGCGAAGGTCCTCGACGAGTCCGACCTCGGGCTCACCGGCGACGCGGCGACCGCGCTGGGCATCGTCCGCCGCGCGCTGCGCCAGCCGCTGTACTGGATTGCGCAGAACGCCGGCCAGGACGGGGCCGTGGTCGCCTCCCGCGTGGCCGACCTCGAGCCCGGCCACGGCTACGACGCCGCTGCCGGCGAGTACGTCGACATGGTCGCCGCCGGCATCATCGACCCGGTCAAGGTCACCCGCTCGGCGCTGCAGAACGCCGCGTCCATCGCGGCGCTCGTGCTCACCACGGAGACCCTCGTGGCGGACAAGCCCGCCGAGGACGCGGGGCACGGCCACCAGCACTGACCCGCGCCGCCCGTCCGACGGACCCGTCCCGCCCGCGCGGGGCGGGTCCGTCGGCCGTTGCCGTCCGCGCCCGGCCGCCTCCGGTAGAGTGCGGGGGTCCCATCCGACCACTGCCCGCGCCCCTCGGCGGCACGGTGTTCCCAGGAGATGCCCATGACCAGCCTTCGCGAGCAGGGGGTCCCGGCCCCGGCCGACACGGCCACGGCCCGGCGCGTGGCCCGCTACGCGGGGTTCCGCCCGGAAGTGCAGGGCCTGCGGTTCGTGGCGGTGCTGCTGGTGGTGCTGTACCACGTCTTCCTCGACCGGGTCTCCGGCGGGGTGGACATCTTCCTGCTGATCTCGGCGTTCTTCCTCACCCTGTCCTTCGTGCGCAAGCTCGAGGCCGGGCAGCCGCTGGCCCTGGGCCGCTACTGGCTGCACGTGTTCAAGCGGCTGCTGCCCCTGGCCGTGCTCACCGTGCTGGCCACGCTGCTGCTCGCGTGGCTGTTCTACCCGGAGGCGCGGATCGACCGGATCCGCACCGAGGCGCTGGCCTCCGTGTTCTACGTGGAGAACTGGGCCCTGGCCCTGGCCGAGGTCGACTACTACGCCGCCGACGACTCCACCGCCTCCCCGTTCCAGCACTTCTGGTCGCTGTCGGTGCAGGGGCAGGTGTTCCTGCTGTGGCCGCTGGTCTTCGGCGCCGCCTGGCTGCTGGGCCGGTGGCGGGGGTGGCGGCCGGTGCCGGTGCTGGCGGTGCTGTTCGCCGGGATCCTCGCCGTCTCCCTGGCGTGGTCGGTGCACAGCACCACCACCCAGCAGGCCTTCGCCTACTTCGACACCCGCACCCGGTTGTGGGAGTTCGCCCTGGGGTCGCTGCTGGCCCTGGCGGTGCCCTACCTCCACCCGCCGCGGGCGGCGCGCGTGGCCCTGGGCTGGGCCGGACTGCTCAGCATGGTCTCGGTCGGGGTCCTCATCGACGTGCAGGGCGCGTTCCCGGGCTGGATCGCGCTGTGGCCGCTGCTCTCGGCCGCGGCGATCATCGTCGCGGGACGGTCGGGCTCCCCGTTCGGGCTGGACCGGATCCTGGCCTCGAAACCCCTGGTGCGGCTGGGGGACGCCTCCTACGCCCTCTACCTGGTGCACTGGCCGCTGCTGATCACCTACCTGGTGCTGCGCGACCGGCCGGTGGCCGGGCCGCGCTCGGGGCTGGTCATCATCCTCGTCTCCCTGGCCCTGGCGGTGCTGGCCACGAAGCTGGTGGAGCGCCCGTTCCAGCGCTGGGCGTGGCCAGAGCGCACCAAGCGGCGCCTGGCGGTGTCGGTGGCGGTGAGCCTGGCCCTGGTGGCCGTGCCGGTGCTGGCCTGGCAGCAGGCCGACGCCCGGCGCGCCGCGCTGCTGGCGGAGGAGGCCGCCCGCAACAGTCCCGGGGCGGCCGTGCTGCAGCCCGGCTTCGAGTTCCGCGGCGACCCGGGGGCGCCCACGCTGCCGCTGGCCTCCGCGCTGCAGGAGGAGTGGGTGGGACTGCCCGAGCCCTGCTCGGGGCGGTTCGCCCCGGAGCAGGAGCTGCTCGAGCCGCACTGCCGCCAGACCCCGGCCGTGCCGGACCCCGAGCGCACCGTCCTGGTGGTCGGCAACTCCCACATGGAGCAGTTCATGGGCGCGGTGATCCCCCTGGCGGAGGAGCGCGGCTGGCAGCTCGTCGCCGTCCTGCAGCCCGGCTGCCCCTTCGCCGTCCGGCCCGAGGGCGATGCGTGCCACGAGGGCAACGAGGCGGCCCTCGACTACGCGGAGCGCCTCGACCCGGACATGGTCCTGACGACGTCGACCTACGCGGCCCGGATGGACGGATCCGCCGAGGCCGTGGTCGGGGGCTTCCCGGAGCTGGTCGACCGCCTGACCGGCCGGGGGATCGAGGTCGTCGGCTTCCGCGACAACCCCCGCTTCGACTTCAACCTCTACGAGTGCGCGGAGACCCACGGGCAGGACGCGGCCGAGTGCCAGGTCCCCGTGGCGCAGGTGCTGGCCCCGGCGAACCCCGCCGACGCCCTCCGCGACCGGCCCGGGTTCACCTCCCTGGACCTCACGGACCTGATCTGCCCCGAGGGCCTGTGCCGGCCCGTGGTGGGCAACGCCTTCGTCTTCTTCGACCCGCACCACCTGACCTGGACCTACACGCGGACCATGGCCCCCGCCCTCGAGGAGCGGCTCCTCGGAGCCGTCGGGCCCGAGGCCGCCTCGTGAGCCCGGTGCGCACCGGCGCCCCGCGGCCCGCCGGAGGGGCCCCCTCAGCCTCGTCCGCAGGGGAGCCCGCCGCCGTCGACGCGGCCACGGCCCGGCGGGTGGCCCGGTACTCGGGGTTCCGCCCGGAGGTGCAGGGGCTGCGGTTCGTGGCGGTGCTGCTGGTGGTGCTCTACCACGTG
>NZ_WOGU01000025.1:0-19529 GCF_009735315.1 Kocuria sediminis | reverse complement strand
CCACCGGCGGCGTCCTCGTCCCCTCCGAACACCACATCGGCGCCTTCCACGACTGGATCACCGACAAAGTCGGCGACACCCTCCCGGCGTCCGGCGCCTAGGCGCCCCTTCGCCGGTCGGCCCGCCGGCCGGAACGCCACGTCGAACCGCTCGGCGTCGCACCGCGCCGGTCGGGCCGGTCAGGCCTGCCGGGCCGACCCGGCCGACCCGGCCGCCGGCAGCCCGGCCCTCCCCAGCAGACACTCATCCAGGCAGGAGTCCTCCATGACCGTCGTCGACAGCCGCCCCTCCTCCGTGCAGCCGAACCCGGCCCCTGCGGCGGAACCCGAAGGGCAGACCCTCCCCCAGTTCGTGCTGACGATCACCTGTCAGGACCAGGTGGGGATCGTCCACGCCGTCACCGAGTTCCTTCTCGCCCACGGCGCCAACATCAAGCAGCACCAGCAGTTCGACGACCCCGTGCACGACGTCGTCCACCTGCGCACCGCCTTCACCGGTCCGCACGAGCTGCGGCTGGAGACGCTGGAGACGAACTTCGTGGCCACCGCCGACCGGTTCGGCATGCGCTACCGCATCCACGACCAGACGCCGCCCCGGTTGCTGGTCATGGTGTCCAAGGGCGGCCACTGCCTCAACGACCTGATCTTCCGCTGGCGGGCCGGCGGCCTCGGAGGAGAGATCGCCCTGGTGGTCTCCAACCACGAGGATCTCCGTCCCATGGCCGAAGCGGCGGGCCTGCCGTACCTCCACATCCCCGTGTCCCCGGCCACCAAGCGGGAGGCGGAGCAGCGGCTGCTGGACCTGGTCGAGGAGCACGAGATCGACCTCGTGGTGCTCGCGCGCTACATGCAGATCCTCTCGGACGAGCTGTGCACGGCGCTGAAGGGGCGGGCCATCAACATCCACCACTCCTTCCTGCCCGGGTTCAAGGGCGCACGGCCCTACCACCAGGCCTACGCGCGTGGCGTGAAGCTGGTCGGCGCCACCGCCCACTACGTCACGGCCGACCTGGACGAGGGACCGATCATCGAGCAGGAGGTCATCCGGGTGGACCACACCCATGATCCGCGGGCCCTGTCCACCGTGGGACAGGACGCCGAGGCGCTGGCCCTGTCCCGGGCGGTCCGCTGGCACTGCGAGCACCGCGTGCTCCTGGAGGGGTCCAGCACCGTCGTCTTCCGCTGAGCCCCGCGGTCCCTGCCGAAGACCCGGGCGTTCCCGCCCGGGTCTTCCCGGCACGATGACCGCCCCACGACCCGGAGACGGCGCGGAGGGACCCTTCCGCCCCCAGCACCGCCTCCACCAGGTCTGCGGCCCCGATCCTGCGTCGCCACCGGGCTCGGGGCCGCAGCTCTCCGCCCGCCGGCGGCCTCACCGTCCGCCGGCGACGTCCGCCACCACCGCCCACCCAGGAGACAGCACATGATCGGTTCGGAGACCCTCAACGACTATCTGGAGCGCCTGGCGTCCCGTGAGCCCACCCCCGGAGGTGGAGCGGCCGGTGCCCTGCACGCGGCCCAGGGCGCCGCCCTGATCGCCATGGTGGCGCGCTACACCACCGGGGCGCGGTACGCCCAGCACGAGGAGGAGTCCCTCCGGATCGCCGCCCGCGCCGACGAGATCATCCCCGCGGCGCTGCAGCTGGCGGACGACGACGAGAAGGCCTTCGCCGCCGTGATCGCCGCCTACCGGCTGCCCTCGGCCTCGGACGAGGACCGTGCCGCCCGGAGCCGGGCCGTCCAGGAGGCCACGGTCGCGGCGGCCGCCCCGCCGCGGGCGCTGATCGGCCTCGCGACGGAGGTCGTCGACCTGGGCCGGCAGCTGGCCGAGTTCAGCAACCCCAACGTGATCAGCGACGTGGCCGCCGCCTCCGAGGCGGCCCGGGCCGCGATCGCCACGGCCCTGATCACGCTGGACATGAACATCAACGCGATCACGGACGAGCGGACCCGGACGGAGTTCCGGGACGAGCTCCACCACGCGCACAACGCCATCCTGGCGGCCCAGATCGTGACGGACCGCGTGCGGGAGAAGGTGATGGCATGACCGCGCTCCAGCTGCTCGGGAAACCCGTCGCGCAACAGCTGCGGGCCGAGACCGAGACCAACGTCGCCGCCCTGCGCCACCGCGGGGTGCTCCCCGGCCTCGCGGTCGTGGTGGCCACCGACAACGAGGCGACCCTGTGGTACGTGCGCTCCATCGCGCGGGCCGCGGACAAGGCGGGGGTGCGCTGCACGGTCGTCGACCTCGGCGCCGGAGCCGGAGCCGAGGAGATCGCCTCGGCGCTCACGCTGCTGAGCGCCGACGAGGACGTCCACGGCATCATCCTGCAGACCCCCCTGCCGCCGGGAGTGGCCGCGGACGAGCTGGTGGCCCACATCAGCGCCGCCAAGGACGTCGACGGCGCCAATCCCCTCAGCCTGGGCCGCCTGACCGTGGGCCAGCAGGCCTTCGCCCCCGCCACGGCCCGGGCGGTGGTGGAGATCCTGGAGCACTACGAGATCCCCCTCGCCGGCCGGCACGTGTCCGTGGTGGGCCGCTCGGCGGTCGTCGGCAAGCCGCTGCTGCAGCTCCTGCTCCGGCGCGATGCCACCGTCACCGTCTGCCACTCCCGTTCTCGTCCCCTGGAGCGGTACACGGCGGAGGCGGAGATCGTGGTCGCGGCGGTGGGGCGCCCCGGCCTGGTCACCGGTGCGCATCTCCGGCCCGGAGCGGTGGTCGTCGACGTGGGCACCAACGTCCTGGACAACGGTGATCTGGTCGGCGACGTGGAGCCGCTCTCGGCGGCGGAGGTCGCGTCGGCCCTCACGCCGGTGCCCGGGGGTGTGGGCACCGTGACCACCGCCCTCCTCGTCCTGCACACCACCCAGGCGGCGCTGCAGCTCACCGAGGAGCCGGCCTCCGCACGGGCGCTGGAGTCCCGCACCCCGTCCTGACCACAGCACGACGCTCGGTCGCGCGGACACTGCGGGTCCGCGCGACCGAGCGGCCCCCAGCGGGGTGCCCCTGCCACGTCCGTCCCGGCTCGGACGATCCGGAGCGGCGCGTGCTCCCCGGGCGGTTCAGAGGACCTGGCGGATCTGCGTCTCGAAGTCCCTGACGTGGGTGCGCATGATGCCGGCGGCCTCATCGGCCTCGCCCTCCAGCACCGCCGTCAGCAGGGCGCTGTGGACGGTGATGTGCTCCTGCAGCTCGGGGATGCGGTCGGCCACCACGCACCAGATCCGGGTGGCCAGGTTGCTGTAGCGCTCCAGCGTGGCCTGCAGGTGCGAGTTGCCGGCCGCCGCGTAGATCGCCCGGTGGATCCGCACGTCCCAGCGCAGCGCCTCGTCCCGGTCCAGCCGCTCGTTCTCCGGGTTCGCCAGCCGGTCCCGCAGCTCCTCCAGCTGGGACCGGACGCCGCCGCCGCGCCGCTCCGCCGCCAGCTGGGCGGCGAGGGGCTCCAGCACCTCGCGCACCTGGGAGATCTCCGACAGCGCGGTGATGTCCACGGTGGTGGCGAACGTCCCGCGGCGGGAGTAGGTGACCACCAGGTGCTCGGACTCGAGCCGCTTGAGCGCCTCGCGCAGCGGGGTCCGCCCGAGCTGCAGCTCCTGGGAGAGGCGCCCCTCGTTGAGGGGGGCTCCCGGCGGGATGTCCAGGAAGATCAGGCGGTCCTGCAGCTGCAGGAACGCCCGGTCGGCCAGGGAGAGCGGCTCGTCCTGGACGGAGGCGGGGGTGATGGACATGACGTGATGCGCACTTTCCGTTCGTGGCCGGGGAGCTGCCGTGGGCGGACCCGCTCTCCCTGGAAGGGCCGTGCTCCTACCGTAGCCCCACGCGTCGGCCCGAGCGGTACGCAGGGAGTTCCGTCGGCCGGCCCGGTCGCTCGCGAGCGCCCCGGCAAGGCCGGCACGCACGGAGAGGCCGGCTCCCGCCGGGCGGACTCACAGGATGCCGCGCATGGTGCGCTCGAAGCTGCTCACGTGCTCGAGGGCCAGCTCGGCGGCCTCCTCGGCGCGGCCGGCGGCGATCGCCTCCAGCAGGTCCACGTGCTCGTGCACGTGCCCGCCGACCGTGGGCACCCGGTCCAGGACGAGGCACCAGATGCGCGTGGCGAGGTTGTCCAGCCGCACCAGCGTCTCCTCGAGGTGCGCGTTGCCCGTCGCCCGGTAGATCAGCCGGTGGACCCGCAGATCCGCCCGCATGAAGCCCTGATTCGTCGGCGTGCCGCCGGCGAGGTCCCCGAGGGCGCGGGCCAGGTCCTGCATCTGCTGCCGTGCGGGCGGGGAGGCCGCCAGCGCCGCCTTCCGGGCGGCGAGCGGCTCGAGGTTCCGGCGGAGCTCCGAGACGTCGGACAGTGCGGTGATGTCCACCTGCGTGGCGAAGGTGCCCCGCCGGGGGTAGGAGACCACCAGGTGGTCCGTCTCCAGCCGTTTGAGCGCCTCCCGGATCGGCGTTCTGCCGATGCCCAGCTCGGTGGCCAGGTGGGCGTCCTGGATCATGGCTCCGGGCCGGATCTCCAGCACGGTCAGGCGGTCGCGCAGCAGCCGGTAGGCCTGCTCCGCCAACGACACGGGGGCTTCCGCGGCGTACTCGGTGGGTGTGGCGACGCTCATGACTTCACTCCTCGCTCGGGACCGGCACGGAGGTCAGGGGACGCGCATCGTCATCCGTTGACACCCCTCCACCCCTAGCATACCTTTGACCTACAGCTGATATATCAAACTCGTATCAGCCGCTGAACGCGACTCGCTTAGGAGCTCAGGGATGCCCGATCTGAACACTCGCCTGGCCGACGCCGACCCGGAGGTGGCGGCGGCCATCGACCAGGAGCTGATCCGTCAGCAGTCCACGCTGGAGATGATCGCCTCGGAGAACTTCGCCCCGGCCGCGGTCATGGAGGCCCAGGGCTCGGTGCTCACCAACAAGTACGCCGAGGGCTACCCTGGCCGGCGCTACTACGGCGGCTGCGAGCACGTGGACGTCGTCGAGCAGCTGGCCATCGACCGGATCAAGGCCCTGTTCGGCGCCGAGCACGCCAACGTCCAGCCGCACTCCGGGGCCCAGGCCAACGCCGCGGTGATGCACGCCCTGCTCACCCCCGGGGACACGATCCTGGGACTGGACCTGGCCCACGGCGGGCACCTCACCCACGGCATGAAGCTCAACTTCTCCGGCAGGCTCTACAACGTGGCGGCCTACGGCGTCTCCGCGGACGACCACCTCATCGACATGGCGGAGGTCGAGCGGCTCGCGCTCGAGCACCGCCCCCAGCTCATCGTCGCCGGCTGGTCCGCCTACCCGCGGCACCTGGACTTCGCCGAGTTCCGCCGCATCGCCGACGAGGTCGGGGCCTACCTGATGGTGGACATGGCCCACTTCGCCGGCCTGGTCGCGGCGGGGCTGCACCCCTCCCCCGTGCCGTACGCCGACGTGGTGACCACGACCACCCACAAGACGCTCGGCGGACCGCGGGGCGGGGTGATCCTGTGCAAGCAGGAACTGGCGAAGAAGATCAACTCCGCCGTGTTCCCCGGCCAGCAGGGCGGCCCGCTGGAGCACGTGGTCGCGGCCAAGGCGGTGGCCTTCAAGTACGCCGCCGGCGAGGAGTTCAGGGAGCGTCAGGCCCGCACCCTGGAGGGCGCCGAGATCCTGGCCCTGCGGCTGCTCTCCCCCGACGTGATGGCCACCGGGATCAGCCTGGTCAGCGGCGGCACCGACGTGCACCTGGTGCTCGTGGACCTGCGCGACTCCGAGCTCGACGGCCGGCAGGCCGAGGACCGCCTGCACCGCATCGGGATCACGGTCAACCGCAACGCCGTGCCCTTCGACCCGCGCCCGCCGATGGTCTCCTCCGGGCTGCGGATCGGCACCCCGGCCCTGGCCACGCGCGGATTCGGCGCCGCCGAGTTCACCGAGGTCGCCGACATCATCGCCCAGGCGCTGATCCAGCCGCTCACCGAGGAGCTCACCGAGCGGCTGCGCGGACGCGTCACGGCCCTGGCCGAGGCCTTCCCCCTGTACCCGGACCTGGCCCCTGCCGGCCGGGCCCGGACGGAGGAACCGGTCGCCGAGGCCTCCTCCGAGGAGCTGTCCGCCGCGGAGCGGACCTCCTCCGTCCTGAACGGAGTGTCGTAATGGCTGATCTGCTCCCGGAGCACCCGGACTTCCTCTGGCACAACCCGGACCCGAAGACCTCCTACGACGCCGTCATCGTCGGCGGCGGCGGTCACGGGCTGGCCACCGCCTACTACCTGGCCAAGAACCACGGGATGACCAACATCGCGGTGCTCGAGCGCGGCTGGCTGGCCGGCGGCAACATGGCCCGCAACACCACGATCATCCGCTCCAACTACCTGTGGGACGAGTCCGCGGCGATGTACGAGCACTCCCTGAAGCTGTGGGAGCAGCTGCCGGAGGAGCTGGAGTACGACTTCCTGTTCTCCCAGCGCGGGGTGATGAACCTGGCCCACACCCTGGGCGACGTGCGCGAGTCCGTGCGCCGGGTCAACGCGAACAAGCTCAACGGCATCGACGCGGAGTGGATCACCCCGGACCAGGTCAAGGAACTGTGCCCGATCATCAACGTCGACGACGACCTGCGCTATCCCGTGATGGGGGCGACCTACCAGCCGCGGGCCGGGATCGCCAAGCACGACCACGTCGCGTGGGCCTTCGCGCGCAAGTGCGACGAGTTCGGAGTGGACATCATCCAGAACTGCGAGGTCACCGGCTTCCTCAAGGACGGTGACCGGGTGGTCGGGGTGGAGACCTCCCGAGGCACCATCCACGCGGGCAAGGTCGGGCTCTGCGGGGCCGGGCACTCCTCGGTGCTGGCGGAGCTGGCCGGGTTCCGCCTGCCCATCCAGTCCCACCCGCTGCAGGCCCTCGTCTCGGAGCTGCACGAGCCGGTCCACCCGACGGTGGTGATGTCCAACCACGTGCACGTCTACGTCTCCCAGGCCCACAAGGGCGAACTGGTGATGGGCGCCGGGGTGGACGCCTACACCGGCTACGGCCAGCGCGGGGCCTTCCACGTGATCGAGGAGCAGATGGCCGCGGCCGTGGAGCTGTTCCCGATCTTCGCCCGGGCGCACGTGCTGCGCACCTGGGGCGGCATCGTGGACGTCACCCTGGACGCCTCCCCGATCGTGTCCAAGACGCCGGTGGACCAGCTCTACGTCAACTGCGGATGGGGCACGGGCGGGTTCAAGGGCACGCCGGGCGCCGGCTACTCCTTCGCCCACACCATCGCCACGGACGAAGCCCACCCGCTCAACGAGCCGTTCTCCCTGGAGCGGTTCGAGACCGGGATCCTCATCGACGAGCACGGCGCCGCCGCCGTGGCCCACTGACCCGCCCACCAGGAGGCAGGAACACCATGCTGCTGATCGAGTGCCCCTACTGCGGGCCGCGCGACGAGACCGAGTACCAGTACGGCGGGGAAGCGCACGTGCCCTACCCCGAGGACCCCTCCCGGCTCTCCGACCAGGAGTGGGCCGAGTACCTCTTCTACCGCAACAACCCCAAGGGCCTGCTCGCCGAGCGCTGGGCGCACACCGCCGGGTGCCGCCGCTGGTTCAACGTGGTGCGCGACACCGTGACCTACGAGATCGCGGCCGTCTACCGCATGGGCGAGACCGCCCCGCAGATCGGAGGAGTCCGGTGACCGAGCAGACCTACCGCCTGCCGCCGGAGCGCAGCGCCGCGAGCAGCATCGACCGCACGAGGCCGCTGAGCTTCACCTTCGACGGCGAGCAGGTCTCCGGCTACGCCGGGGACACCCTCGCCTCGGCCCTGCTCGCCGCCGGCCGGATCACATGCGGGGACTCGATGTATCTGGGCCGTCCCCGCGGGATCCTGGCCGCCGGCGTCGAGGAGCCCAACGCGCTCGTGAAGGTCGGCGCCCGGTCGGGCGTGGACGTCGACGAGTCCATGCTCCCGGCCACGTCCGTGGAGCTGAACGACGGGCTCTCCGCCGGCTACCTCCGCGGGCTGGGCCGGCTGGACCCGCGCAAGGACCGGGCCGTGTACGACCGCAAGTACGTCCACACCGACGTGCTGGTCGTCGGCGCCGGGCCCGCTGGGCTGACCGCGGCCCGGGAGGCGGCCCGCTCCGGCGCGCGGGTGATGCTGCTGGACGAGCAGCCCGAGGCCGGCGGCTCCCTGCTGTCCGGGCGGGACGAGGTCGTCGACGGCGTGCCGGCCCGCACCTGGGTGGCCGAGACCGCCGCGGCGCTGGCCGGCGCCCCGGAGGTCACGGTCCTGCAGCGCACCACGGTGATCGGCAGCTATGACGCCAACTACGTCGTGGCCGTCCAGCGCCGCACCGACCACCTCGGCGGGCCGCCCTCCCCGGCGGTCTCCCGGGAGCGGATCTGGCACGTGCGCGCCCGCCAGGTGGTGCTGGCCACCGGGGCCCACGAACGGCCGATCGTCTTCGAGAACAACGACCGCCCCGGGATCATGCTCGCCGGTGCCGTGCGCACCTACCTCAACCGGTACGCCGTGGCCGCAGGCTCGCGGGTGGTGGTGGCCACCACCAACGACTCCGCCTACGCCGTGGTCGCGGACCTCGTGGCCGCGGGCGTGGAGGTCGCCGCCGTGGTCGACTCCCGCGGGGACGTCCAGGGGGCACCGGCCGCGGTCGTGGCCGCCGCCGGGGTGCCGCTGTTCAGCGGCAGCGCCGTGGTCGACACCCTCGGCGAGGGCGAGGGCGGGCGCGTCAGCGGCGTCGTCGTCAGCGCCATCGACGCCGACGGCGCCCTGACGGGGCCCCTCCGGACCGTCCCGGCCGACCTGCTGGCCGTCTCCGGCGGGTGGACTCCCGTGGTGCACCTGCACAGCCAGCGCCAGGGGAAGCTCACCTGGAACGAGCGGCTCGCCGCGTTCGTCCCCGCCGCCCCGGTGCGGGGCCAGCAGACCGCGGGCGCCCTCAACGGCACGACCGACCTGGCCTGGTGCCTGACCGAGGGCGCCGCGGCCGGGGCCGAGGCGGCCCGCCGCGCCGGCTTCGAGAGCACGCCCGAGACCCCGCAGGCGGAGAGCGTGGAGTCCGCGCCCGTGCGCCCGCTGTGGCTCGTGCCCGGCCGCGCCGGGGAGCCCGCCGGGTGGCGGCACCACTTCGTGGACCTGCAGCGGGACCAGACCGTGGCCGACGTCCTGCGCTCGGTCGGAGCGGGGATGCGGTCGGTGGAGCACGTGAAGCGCTACACCTCGATCTCCACGGCCAACGACCAGGGCAAGACCTCCGGGGTCAACGCCATCGGCGTGATCGCCGCGGCGCTGAACACCGAGGACGTCGGCGGGATCGGCACCACCACCTACCGCGCCCCCTACACCCCGGTGGCCTTCGCCGCGCTCGCCGGCCGGCAGCGCGGCGAGCTGTTCGACCCCGCCCGCCGCACCCCGATGCACGAGTGGCACGAGGCGCGCGGGGCGCTGTTCGAGGACGTCGGGCAGTGGAAGCGGCCCTGGTACTACCCGCACGCCGGGGAGGACATGGACACCGCCGTGCTGCGCGAGTGCGCCGCCGTGCGGGAGAGCGTCGGGTTCATGGACGCCACCACCCTGGGCAAGATCGAGATCCGGGGCAAGGACGCCGGGGAGTTCCTGAACCGGATCTACACGAACGCGTTCAAGAAGCTCAAGGCCGGCATGGGCCGCTACGGCGTGATGTGCACCGCCGACGGCATGGTGTTCGACGACGGCGTCACGCTGCGCCTGGACGAGGACCGCTACCTGATGACCACGACCACCGGTGGGGCCGCCAAGGTCCTGGAGTGGCTGGAGGAGTGGTCCCAGACCGAGTGGCCCGAGCTCGACGTGGTGTGCACCTCCGTGACGGAGCAGTGGGCGACCGTCGCCGTCGTCGGCCCGCGGTCCCGGGACGTGATCGCGAAGCTGGCCCCCGGGCTGGACGTCTCCCAGGACGCGTTCCCGTTCATGGCCTTCCGCGAGACCACCCTGGCCTCGGGGATCCCGGCGCGGATCTGCCGCATCTCCTTCTCCGGGGAGCTGGCCTTCGAGATCAACGTGGCCGGCTGGTACGGGCTGGCCGTGTGGGAGGCCGTGGCCGCGGCCGGGGAGGAGTTCGGCATCACCCCCTACGGCACGGAGACCATGCACGTGCTGCGCGCGGAGAAGGCCTTCCCGATCGTGGGCCAGGACACCGACGGCACCGTCACTCCGCAGGACCTGGGCATGGACTGGGTGGTGTCCAAGACCAAGGACTTCATCGGCAGGCGCTCCTACGACCGGCCCAGCGCCACCAGCGACGACCGCAAGCAGCTCGTGGCCGTGCTGCCCGTGGACCCGGACTACCGGCTGCCGGAGGGCGCCCAGCTGATCGTCCACGGCACGCCCGTCACGCCGCAGGAGGGCCCCGTGCCCATGGAGGGTCACGTGACCTCCAGCTACCGCAGCGCCGCCCTGGGGCGCACGTTCGGCCTGGCGCTGGTGAAGAACGGCCGCAACCGCATCGGCGAGACGCTCCAGGCCCCGCTCGACGGGGACCTGGTGGACGTCGTGCTCGCCGGACCCGTGCTCTACGACCCCGAAGGGAAGCGCCGAGATGGCTGATCAGCTCCTGACCGACGACGTCACCCACACCACGGCCCTGCGTCGCAGCCCGCTCGCACACCTCGCGCAGCAGATGCGCGAGCGGACGGTGACGGGTGAGCGGGGCGTGGCCCTGCGTGAGGTCCCCTACCTGACCATGGTGGGCCTGCGGGTGGTCCCCGGCAGCGCGGCGGCCGAGTCCGTGGCCGCCGCGGCGGGGGTTCCCCTGCCCGGTGGCCACGGGCAGGTCACCGGCTCCCCGGACGGCACGGCCGTGCTGTGGCTGGGTCCCGACGAGTTCCTGCTCGTCGGCCCCGAGGGCGCGGGCCCCGCGGAGCTCGGCCCGGCGGGGAAGGATCTCCACGAGGCCCCCGCCGACGACGCGGGCACGGCCGCCGGACTGGCCCGGGCCCTGGGCGCCGAGCCCGGGCAGGCCGTGGACCTGTCCGCCAACCGCACCACGCTGGAGCTGTCCGGGCCCTCGGCCCGGGCCGTGCTCGAGAAGGGCTGCCCGATCGACCTGCACCCGCGGGCCTTCGGGCCGGGGACGGCCGTGGCCACGACCCTGGGGCCGGTGCAGGTGCTGCTGTGGCAGACCGCCGAGCAGGTCTACCGGCTCCTGCCGCGGGCCTCCTTCGCCGACTACACGGCCCGCTGGCTGCTGGACGCCATGGCCGAGTACGCCGCCCCCGAGGTGCCCTGAGATGGCGCTGAGCGTCCTCGACCTGTTCTCCGTGGGCATCGGGCCCTCCTCGTCCCACACCGTGGGGCCGATGCGGGCGGCCCGGCTGTTCACGGAGGGCCTGGCCGGGGACGGTCTGCTCGACTCGGTCTCCAGGGTCCGGTCCGAGCTGTTCGGCTCGCTCGGGGCCACCGGGCACGGGCACGGCTCGGACAAGGCCGTGATCCTGGGCCTGCAGGGCGAGGACCCGGAGACCGTGGACACCGACACGGCCGACGCCCGGGTGCGGTCGAGCACGGAGCGCGGGCAGCTGTGCCTGGGAGGGATCCACCCGATACCCTTCGACCGCGCCGAGGATGTCGTGATGCACCGGCGCAAGTCGCTGCCGGCGCATCCCAACGGCATGGCGTTCTTCGCCTACGGGACGGACGGCGAGCTGGTGCGGGAGCGCACCTTCTACTCGGTGGGCGGCGGATTCGTGGTGGACGGTGACGCGTCCGGGGCGGACCGCATCGTCCAGGACACCACCGAGGTGCCCTTTCCCTTCAGCACCGGCCGGCAGCTCCTGGAGCACTGCCGGAGCGAGGGGACCTCGATCGCCGGGATCATGCTCGCCAACGAGCTGTCCTGGCGCAGCGAGGAGCAGCTCCGCTCGAGCCTGCTGCACATCTGGTCCGTGATGCAGGAGTGCGTGGAGAACGGCTGCACGCGCACGGAGGCCCGGTTGCCCGGAGGGCTGAAGGTCCGTCGCCGCGCGCCGGCCCTCCGGACGAGGTTGCGGGAGGCCGAGGCGGCCGCCGCCGCCGATCCTGTCCGGCCGGCGTCCGATCCGCTGCAGGCCATGGAGTGGATCAACCTCTACGCCCTGGCGGTCAACGAGGAGAACGCCTCCGGGGGACGGATCGTGACCGCCCCGACCAACGGGGCGGCGGGCATCATCCCCGCCGTGCTGCACTACTACGCCCGGTTCATCGCCGGGGCGGACGAGGACGGCGTGGTGGAGTTCCTGCTCACGGCGGCGGCCGTCGGCATCCTCATCAAGGAGAACGCCTCCATCTCCGGCGCAGAGATGGGTTGCCAGGGCGAGGTGGGATCGGCCTGCTCCATGGCCGCCGCAGGCCTGTGCGCGGTCCTCGGCGGCACCCCTGAGCAGGTGGAGAACGCCGCCGAGGTCGGCATGGAGCACAATCTCGGGCTGACGTGCGACCCGGTGGGCGGGCTCGTGCAGATTCCGTGCATCGAGCGCAACGCGATCGCCTCCGTCAAGGCCATCAATGCCGCGCGCCTCGCCCTCCAGGGCGACGGCGAGCACACGGTCTCGCTCGACCAGGTCATCAAGACCATGCGCGAGACCGGCAAGGACATGAAGATCAAGTACAAGGAGACCTCCCGTGGTGGCTTGGCCGTCAACGTCGTCGAATGCTGAACCGCACCTGCAGCCGGAGTCCGTGCTCACCGCACCCTCCACGACCGAGCTGGTGCTGACCCTCGACTGCCCGGAGAAGCCGGGTATCGTGCACGCCGTCAGCGGCGTGCTGCTGGAGCACGGCTGCAACATCGTGGAACTGACCCAGTTCGACGACCGCCGGCTCGGCCACTTCTTCATGCGCGTCCACGTGGCCCCGGCCACGGGCGAGGCGCTCGACGCGGAGAGCCTGCGGACGGACCTGTCGCCGGTGGCCGAGCGGTTCGGCATGCGCTGGGAGCTCAACGAGCACGGGGCGAAGCGGCGGATCCTGGTGATGGTCTCCAAGTTCGGCCACTGCCTCAACGACCTGCTCTTCCGCGCCCGCACGGGCGAGCTGCCCGTGGACATCGTCGCGGTCGTCTCCAACCACCGGGACCACCAGCGCCTGGTGGAGTGGCACGGCATCCCGTTCTTCCACGTGCCCGTCACCCGGGACACGAAGCCCGCGGCGGAGGCGCGCCTGCTGGAGCTGGTGGACCGCTTCGAGGTGGACCTCGTGGTCCTGGCCCGCTACATGCAGGTGCTCAGCGACTCGCTGGCCACCCGGATGGAAGGGCGGGTGATCAACATCCACCACTCGTTCCTGCCGTCCTTCAAGGGCGCCAAGCCCTACCACCAGGCCTACGAGCGCGGGGTGAAGACCGTGGGCGCCACGGCGCACTACGTCAACGCCGAGCTGGACGAGGGCCCGATCATCGCCCAGCAGGTGGTGACCGTGGACCACACCTTCGGCCCCGAGGACCTCGTGGCCGCCGGCCGCGACACCGAGTGCAAGGCCCTCTCCGACGCCGTGAAGTGGCACTGCGAAGGCCGGGTCATCCTGCACGGCAACCGCACCGTCGTCCTGCGCTGAGCACCGGCCTCGCCCCGGGAGGGTCGGGGCCGAGCACCGACGAGCCTCCGTGGTGGGGATGTCCGCCCCCGCCACGGAGGCTCTTCCGCTGTCTGCGTCCGCAGGGCTCCCCCGAGGCGGGGAGGGACCGCCGCCTGCGTCGTCGGCCCGGCACCCCGAACGGCCCGGTCCCCGGGACGGGGCGCCCTCGAGGACATCGCCCTCGAGGAGTCCCCGCGGAGCACCGGCATCCGGTCCCCGCCTCGCGAGGTGCCGTTCGCGGTCCCCCGCCGGGATTGCGGACGGCCGATCCCCCGGAGGCGGGCGCCTCCGGGGATCGGTCCTGTGGGGTGCCGGCAGCCGGCTCTCCCGCCTCAGTGGCCGCGGTCGATCCACTCCTGCAGGTGCGGGGCCTCGGCCCCGACCGTGGTGGCACCGCCGTGCCCGGTGAGCACCTCGGTGCCCTCGGGCAGGGTGAGCAGCCGTTCGCGGATCGAGTCGATGATCGTGCCGAAGTCGCTGTAGGAGCGGCCGGTGGCCCCGGGCCCGCCCTGGAACAGGGTGTCGCCGGAGAACACGACCCCGTGCTCGCCCAGCTCCGGGGCGTAGAAGCACACCGAGCCCGGAGAGTGGCCGGGAGTGTGCACGGCCGTGAGGCGCACGCCGTCCAGCGCGAAGGTGTCCCCGTCCCCGATGGACCGGTCGAAGAGCGCGGACGGGTAGACCTGCTCCCAGAGCATCGTGTCGGCCGGGTGCAGGTACACCGGCGCCCCCACCTCCGCGGCGACCTCGCGCACGGCGCGGATGTGGTCGTCGTGGCCGTGGGTGAGCAGCACGGCCACCACGGTGCGTCCGGCCACCGCCCCCACCACGGCCGAGGGGTCGTGAGCGGGGTCGATCACCAGGCACCGCTCGTCGTCGCCGACGAGCCACACGTTGTTCTCCACCTCCCAGCTGCCGCCGTCCAGGGAGAACGTCCCCGCGGTCACCAGGTGCTC
Organism: Kocuria sediminis; assembly: GCF_009735315.1. Classification (NCBI taxonomy): domain Bacteria; kingdom Bacillati; phylum Actinomycetota; class Actinomycetes; order Micrococcales; family Micrococcaceae; genus Kocuria; species Kocuria sediminis. Next base: position 5,007 of record NZ_WOGU01000025.1, on the reverse strand, counting down.
GACCCGCACCCGGCCGGAGGCGTCGGTCCGCTGCGGCGCGGCCTGCCGCGCGGTCATCGGGCCGCTCCGGCCGGTGCGGCGACACCGGTCTCCGCGCCGCGCTCCTCCGCACCCGTGCCGGGACGGTCGAGTTCCACGACCGAGCGCAGGACCCTGCCCGCCTTCATCTTCGCGAAGGCCTCCTCGACGTCGCCCAGACCGATGCGCTCGGTGACGAAGCCGTCCAGGTCCAGCCGGCCCAGCCGGTACTGGTCGACCAGCATGGGGAAGTCCCGGGAGGGGAGGGTGTCGCCGTACCAGGCGGACTTGATGGACCCGCCGCGGCCGAAGACCTCGTCCAACGGGATCTCCCAGGTGGTGCCCGGGGCCGGGACCCCCACCAGCACCATGCGGCCGGCCAGGTCGCGGGCCTCGAACGCCTGCTTGAAGGTCGGGGCGATGCCCACCGCGTCGATCACCAGGTCGGCGCCGAAGCCGCCCGTGAGCTCGCGGATCGTCTCGACGGGGTCCTGCTCCTTGGAGTTCACGGTGTGGGTGGCCCCGAACTTCCGGGCGGTGGCCAGCTTCTCGTCGTCGAGGTCCACGGCGATGATCGTGGTCGCCCCGGCCAGGGCGGCCCCGGCGACCGCGGCCGCCCCGACCCCGCCGCAGCCGATCACGGCCACGGACTCCCCGCGCTGCACGGCGCCGGTGTTGAGCACCGCGCCGATGCCGGCCATCACCCCGCAGCCGAGCAGCCCCACGGCCGCGTACTGGTGGTCCTCGAGCTCGGCCTCGATCTTGGTGCACTGCCCGGCCGCCACCAGGGTCTTCTCCGCGAACGAGCCGATGCCCAGGGCGGGGGTCAGCGGGGTGCCGTCCTCGAGGGTCATCTTCTGGGTGGCGTTGTGGGTGGCGAAGCAGTACCAGGGCTGGCCCTTGCGGCAGGCCCGGCACTCGCCGCACACGGCCCGCCAGTTCAGGATCACGTGATCGCCCACGGCGACCTCGGTGACGCCCTCCCCGACCGCCGAGACGACCCCGGCGGACTCGTGGCCCAGCAGGAACGGGTAGTCGTCGCCGACGCCGCCCTCGACGTAGTGGTGGTCGGTCTGGCACACCCCGCAGGTGAGCACATCCACCAGCGCCTCCCCGGGCCCCGGGTCCGGCACCAGGATGGTCTCCACGCTGACGGGCTGGTTCTTGCCCTTCGACACCACGCCCTTGACCTTGTGCATGCTGGAACTGCCTTTCGTCGTCGTCGTCGGCACCGGGAACGGTGCTCGATCACAGGTTCGTGCTGAGTCGTCCCGGCACCCGGAAGCCCGTGGTGGGGACGGAGGTCCGCGGCCGGAGCGGCGTGCGCCCCGGCCGCGGCGGCAGAGGCCTCAGCCCCGGATGCGCTCCATGCCGGGGTCCACGAGCGGCTCGGCGCTGACCGTGGCGGAAACGCGCTCGCCGAGGTACTCGATCTCCACCCGGTCCCCCTCGGAGACCTCCGGCGGCAGCCAGGCGTAGGCGACCGGCCGGCCCACGGTGTGCCCGAAGACAGCGCTGGTGACGTAGCCGGCCGCGGCGCCGTCCACGTACACGGGCTCCTTGCCCAGGACCACGGAGCGTCCGTCGTCGACGGTCAGGCAGCGCAGCCGGCGCCGGACCTGACCGTCGGAGGCCACGGCCTCCGAGCCCACGAACTCGCCCTTGTCCTTCTTGACGGCGAAGTCCAGTCCGGCCTCCACCGCGGTGTGCTCGGTGGTCATGTCGGTGCCCCAGGACCGGTAGCCCTTCTCCACGCGGAGGCTGTTGAAGGCCGCGCGCCCCGCCGGCACGATGCCGAACTCCTGGCCCGCCTCGAAGAGCAGGTCCCACAGCTTCAGGCCCTGGTCGGCGGTCGTGTACAGCTCCCAGCCGAGCTCGCCCACGTAGGAGAGGCGCATCGCGGTGACCCGCAGGCCGCCCACGCGGATCTGCTTGGTGCGGAAGTACTTCAGGCCGTCGTTGGAGAGGTCGTCGCGGGAGACCTTCGCCATGACCTCCCGGGCCTGCGGGCCCCACAGGCCGATGCAGCAGGTCTCGGCCGTGGTGTCCCGGACCCGGACCCAGGCGGTGGGGTCCTCGGCGCTCTGCCGGTTCGCCTCGGCGCTCAGGTACGCCACGTCGACGCTGCTGTTGATGCCGGCCTGGAAGAGCTCCTCGTCGAGCCGGGCCACGGTGATGTCGCTGCGGATCCCGGCCTTCTCGTCCAGCAGGAGGCAGTACGTCACGGCACCCGGCTTGCGCAGGACGTTGCCGGTGCTCAGCCGCTGCAGCAGCGCGGCGGCCCCCGGTCCCTCGACCGCCACGCGCTTGAGCGGGGTCATGTCGTACATCGCCACGGCGGTGCGGGTCTTCCAGGCCTCGACCGCCGCGATCGGCGAGTGGAACCGGGCCGCCCAGGGCTCCCGCTCCGGCTCCCGCCACTGCTCGGGCAGCTGGTCCAGGAGCGCGGCGTTGGACTCGTACCAGTGCGGGCGCTCCCATCCGTGGCTCTCCAGGAAGAACGCGCCGAGCTCCAGCTCGCGGGGATAGAACGGGCTGACCCGCAGGTTGCGCGGCGACTCCCGGGGCTGGAGGGGGTGGAGGACGTCGTAGATCTCCACGAAGTTCTGCTTGCCGGTCTCCTCGACGTACTCCGGGGAGAGCTGCACGTCGTCGAACCGGGTGGCCTCGCAGCCGTGCAGGTCCGTCTCCGAGGTGCCGTCCACCAGGAGTTCCGCCATGGCCTTGGCCACGCCCGAGGAGTGGGTGACCCACACCGCCTCGGCCACCCAGAACCCGGCGAGGTCCGGGGACTCGCCGATGAGCGGGCCCCCGTCGGGGGTGAAGGAGAAGATGCCGTTGAAGCCCTCGGCCACCTCGCTGCCGCGCAGGCTCGGCAGGAAGCGCTGGCTCTCGGTCCACTGCTCGGTGAAGTCCTCGGGCGTGAAGTCCAGGCGGGAGGGCATCCGGTCGTGGGCGATGTCGCGGGGCGCGTAGCGCGGAAGATCGCCGAGGTCCACCGGGATCGGGCGGTGCGCGTAGGAGCCGATGCCGATCCGGTCCCCCCACTCCCGGTAGTAGAGGTCCGCGTCCTGGTGCCGGAGGATCGGCAGGGTCGCGCCGTTCGGGGCGTCGTGCTTGCCGACCAGCTCCGGGACCGCGGAGGTGAAGACGTACTGGTGGGCCAGCGGGAGGATGGGGCACGGCATGCCGGCCATCTCGCCGATCGCGGGTCCCCAGAACCCGGCGCAGGAGACGACGACGTCGGCCGGCACGGTTCCGTCCGACGTGGTCACGCCGGTCACGCGGCCGTTGGAGCGCTCGATGCCGGTGACGGTCGTCTCCGGGCAGTACGTCACGCCGGCGCGGGTGGTGCGGTCGATGAGCACCTGCACCGCCTTGGCCGCCAGGGCGAGCCCGTCCGTCGCCACGTGGTAGCCGCCTAGGACCATATCGGGGTTGACCATGGGGTGGTGCTCGAGCACCTCCTCGGGGGTGAGCAGCCGGCCATGGAGACCCCACGACGTCGCATAGCCCATCTTGCGCTGGAGCTCCTCCAGCCGCTCCGGGGTGGTGGCCACCTCGAGACCGCCGACCTGGTTGAAGCAGCCCAGGGACACGAGCTTCTCCACCGTGTACCGCGCGAAGTGGGTCATCGTCCGGGACGGGTTCGTCTGGAAGACGAGTCCGGGCGCGTGCGACGTCGAGCCCCCGGGCAGGGGCAGCGGGCCCTGCTCGAGGACGGTGATGTCCGTCCAGCCGCGCTGGACGAGCTCGTCGGCAAGGTTGGTGCCGACGATGCCGGCTCCGATGATGACGACGCGAGGGGTGGTGCTCATGGGCGGTTCTCCTGACCTGCGGGTGTCGTGCGAGGGATCGGCCGGGTTCAGCCCGACTGGGACTCGTGGCCGTGGGCGGTGAGCCCGGGCGGCAGGTTCGGCGCCTCGGTCGACTCCTCGACCATGATGTCGCCGTCCACGACGGTCACCACGTGGGTCCGGACCGGCAGCTTGGCCGGCGGCGCGTCCACCGCGCCGGTGCGGAGGTTGAACTTGGACGCGTGCAGCGGGCACTCCACCTCGCAGTCCTCCACCCAGCCGTCGGCGAGGGAGGCGTCCTGGTGGGTGCAGGTGTCGTCGAGGGCGAACAGCTCGCCCTCCTCCGTGTGGAACACGGCGATGGGCGGGACGGTGTCGAGGCGCAGGGCGTCACCGGGTGCGAGGTCCTTGAGGGGACAGGCCTTGTGCATCGGATCGGATCCTTTCCTGAGGAGGACGGGCCTGCCGTGCCGAGCGAATCCGCGCCGGCCGAGCTGGCTCACCATGAGCAACAAGCATTGCAATGTGCAACAAGCGTGGGGACTCGCAGCGGGCGCTGTCAAGGGATCGACCCCAGCTGGTTCGTGATGCAGACCACAGACCGCCGCTTTGTAAATTTCTCGCGTCGCAATGGCCCAACCCCTTGACGACCCCCCTGGCGAGGCTCACTCTGAATCTCACATTACGAACCGTGTTGCACGAATTGTGCGTCGGATCCGGGACCCGGCCTCTCGCCGGCGATCCGGGCCGCCACCCATCCGTTGCCTGTCTTTCGAAAGGGGTCCTTCATGGAGTCCCTCGTCATCGTCGGAGCCTCGCTGGCCGGTCTGTCGGCCGCGCGGGCGGCCCGGAACCTCGGCTTCACCGGCCGGCTGGTGATCATCGGTGATGATCCGGCCCGCCCCTACGACCGGCCGCCGCTGTCCAAGGACTTCCTGGCCGGGCGGATCGAGGTTGCGGACCTGACCCTGGAGACCGACACCGACGCCCTGGACGCGGAGTGGATCCTGGGCACCCCGGCGGTGTCCTTCGAGGCGACCACCCGCACGGTGACCCTCGCCGACGGGCGGCGCGTGCACGCGGACAAGCTGGTCATCGCCACCGGGGCCGCCCCGCGGACCCTGCCCCAGATCGCCGACGCGACCAACGTGGTGAGCCTGCGCACCATCGCCGATGCGCAGAAGCTGCGCGA
>NZ_WOGU01000024.1:0-22191 GCF_009735315.1 Kocuria sediminis | reverse complement strand
GCCGCCGCCGGGCTGGCCCTGGCCGGGTGCGGCACCGAAGGCCCCGAGACCGGCACCGACGTCGAAGACGTCACCGACGGAGAAGTCGTCGAGAGCCCGACAACCTCCACCGACGGCGCCACGGAGACCGACGGCGCTTTCGCCTACGAGGGAGAGTACAACCAGGACTTCTACGACCAGAGCACCACCTACGTGGGTCAGCAGGTGACTCTCTCAGCCGAAGTCAGCGAGACCTTGTCACCGGACGCCTTCGCGATCGCAGGTGCCGTGGACCCGCTGCTGATCATCGAGGAGCAGGAGATCCCCTCCTTGGACGAAGGCCAGGTTGTGCAGGTCACCGGCACCGTGCAGGAAGGGTTCAACGTGACCACCGTCGAGGAGGATCTCGGGATCGACCTAGACGATGCGGTATTCGCCGACTACGAGGGAGACCCCTACATCCAGGCCACCCGGGCCGAAATCCTGGAGCAGGAATAAGCCCATTCTCCACCCGGCCCCGTAAGCGGGTGCCACCGCCGGCCCATCCCCGCCCCTCCCGTTCAGAATCGGCCGGGAACAAGCCGACGGAGACCGGGGAAGGACCCCACAACCTAAGGAGTCAGTGATGACTGATCCACACTATGCGGGTGCGAGCACCCCGAGGGGGCGGCGCAACGAGGTGGTCGCCGCGGAGAAGGACCAGTTCGGAGGCATGAAGTTCGGCTCAGCGTTCTTCGGGTGGTTGGCCGCCAGCGGACTGGCCGTGCTGTTGACCGCCCTGCTGGGGGCAGTGGGGGCCGGAGTCGGAGTGGCCACCACCGCCGATGTCGGCCAAGCCGTCGACCAGGCCACCCAGAACCCCGACAGCGTGGGCTGGGTCAGCGCGATCGTGCTGGCCGCCATCCTGTTCCTTGCCTACTACGCCGGTGGATACGTCGCCGGACGCATGGCTCGCTTCGACGGCGTTAAACAAGGCATCGCGGTGTGGTTGTGGGCGATCCTCATCGCGATCGTGCTCGCGATCCTCGGGGTGATCGCCGGTAGCCAGTTCAACGTGCTGGGCCAGCTCAACAGCTTCCCCCGCATCCCGATCAACGAAGGAACCCTCACCGCCGGAGGCGTCATCGCCTTGATCATCGCTGTTCTCATCCCGTTGATCGCTGCGGTCCTGGGCGGGATGTCGGGGATGCGGTTCCACCGCAAGGTCGACCAGGTCGGGATCAACCACCAGGCCGGCCTGCCCCTCTGATCCTCCCCGGCCACGGAAGTCAGTGCTTCCCGCTCCGGTCGGCCACCGGGGCGGGAAGCACTGACTTCCAGGGTGTGGCAACACAGGACCATCAACGGGAACGTCCCGCACGTGCGTGCAGCACCGGGTCCATCCGGCCTCAGGCCGGTGACCACCGCCTGCGCACCGTTGAGCCAGGTGTACACCGGGTGGATGGCGCGAGGACTGTGCCGACAGGCCAGCACAGCACCAGTGCCCCAGGGAGCCGTCCGTGCCGTTCGTTCGGGCGCAGTCGCCAAGCTGGAGGCGGAGCGCTGATGTGGGCCCCAGGAGGGAAGAAGCCGGAGCGGGGCCGGGGACGAGTGCTGGCGGCACCACCGGACCCGCCGTCAGGGCACGGTCATCGGAACCGGCTCCGGACGCGGCGATGACGAGGGAGAAGATGACAAGAGCAGTAACGTCACCGCGCAGGAAGGACGTGACCGGTCATTGCAGGGCCGAGGTCAGGCGGGCGGTGTTGTCGAGGTACTTCTGATACCAGGGCCGGGACAGCCAGGTCTGCAGGTCCAACTGGTGGCTGTCCGTGTGGTAGCTCTGGACGACTGTTCGCATGCGATGCACGAACTCCGAGTCGATCACCAGGAGACTGACCTCGTGGTCGAGGGCGAACGAGCGGATGTCCATGTTGGAGGAACCGACCACAGTCACGTCCTCGTCGATGAGAATGAATTTTGAATGCAGCACGTACGGGGCTTTGTAGAGGCAGATGGCGACTCCGGCCCGGGTCATCAGCTCATAGAAGGACCGCTGCGCGTGGTGGGTGAGGGCATGGCTAGAGGTCTCGCCCATGAACAACTGCACCTCCACGCCTCGTCCCACTGCGGTGCGCAAGGCGTTGTACATGGAGTCCTCGGGCACGAAGTAGGGACTGCACACGGTGATCCGTTCGTGGGCGGAGGCGAACAAATGGGTGAACAGTTCTAGATTGGACTCCTGCGCCAGCCCCGGCCCGGAAGGCAACACCTGGCACCGAATTCCGGGCTCCGGGCCCTGCCGCCCAGGTGGCAGAGCAGGCGCGGGGTCCTCGCAGACGATCTGATCGGTCTCGCAGTACCAATCAGTGACGAACACCGCGTCCAGATGACGCACCGCTGGTCCTTCGATGCGCAACATCAGGCCCATCCACTGCAGGCCCTTCCGCTTGTTCTTCCTCTTGTTGTAGCTGCGGTCGATGATGTTCTGGGAGCCGGTGAACGCCACGTGACCGTCGACCACGAGGATCTTGCGGTGGTTGCGCAGATCGGGGCGCTGATACTCGCCTCGCCACGGACGTACCGGCAGCATCCGCCGCCAGGGGATCCCGGCTTTGTCCAGCCGTTGCACGATCTGGCGGTAGCCGGGATACCCCACGCTGCCGATGTGATCGATCAGGACCAGTACCCTGATCCCCCGGCGGTGGGCGTGCTCCAGGGCGGAGACCACGGGCTCCGTCGTGGGGTCAGCGACGGCGATGTAGAACTGGAAATGCACGTAGGACTGCGCGTTCCTGATCTGATCGGCCATCGCCTGCAGTGTGTCGTCGTAATGGGTGAGGATGTCGAGACGATTGCTGCCGGTAAGCGCAAAGGCCCCGTTGTGCTCGTTGAGCCGGATCGTCTCCTGCAACCACACAGGCAGTTCCGCAGTGAGTGCCGCGCTGGTACCGGTGTCCTCGGGACTGAGCAGGTCCACGGCCTGTCGTTGCTTCTTCTGACGCGTGGCGGGCAAGGTCGCCCGGCCCAGCACCAGGAAGATCAGCCCGCCCAGGATGGGGAAGAAGAAGATGACCAGCAACCAGCCCCACGCTGCTGAGGGCCTGCGGTTGTGCGGCACCACCCCCAGAGCCACGAGCCTGATGATCAGATCCACGGTGAAGAACGTAGCCGTGGCCCACGGCGGAACGGATTGCCAGAGCATCTGAGCGACATCCATGGGCCCACCCTACGGGCACCAGTTCCTGGGTCAGTGTCTAAGCCTGGGGCCGCCGGTGGCCTCTCCCACAGCAACTGACCCACCCCAACACCGAAGAAGAGGAAAACCAGGACCGCGGCACGTGCACTTGTGGCAGCGTGCCGAGGGGGAGAGTCTCCGGCCGACATGAGCCTGACGGGGATCTTCCAGGCATGGCTCTGGGCCCCCCGGGGGCCGCCTGATCAGCTGGCGGATGCTCCGGTCGCCACCACCTGCGCCTGATCCAGATAGGGTTCCCCGACGTGCCGGTCGTAAAACCCAGCTTCCTCGCCGGCCTCCACCGCCTTCTCCTCCACCGGTGGCGCGAACTCCTCCCGCACAATCCCGGTGACCTCGACACGGGTTCCCGCCTCGACCTCAGGCACGGCGTACCGGGCGCTGACCAGCAGAGGATCCAAACCCGGATCAGCCGGGCTGGCCAGCAGGTACGAGGAACGGGAACGGATCAGATCACTGATCTCTCCCGTCAGCGTCACTTGCTCACCGGTGTAATCGGACAGCTCCGCCCGGAACGCTGCATCAAAGGGCCCGGTGTAAATACTGTCAGCACCGTCCGCGCCGGTGGCCTCCGGCGGCGGGGAAGACCCATCACTGGTCGTCGGGGAACCTGCCGAGGCGGTGGGATCCATGGTCTGGTCGGTGGGTTCGGTCTCACCGCATCCCGTCGTCAGGGCTACCCCCACCGAAAGAGCCGCCCCGATCACCCATCGTCTGGGCCCCTGACGGTGTGCGTTGATCATCATGCCGTGCTCCTGTTGTGGGGTGGGAGTCTTGAGCCCTCGACCTGGTGCCCTTGGCAGTGGCGATCTTAGGAGGGCGAGGCGGTGTCCTGTGGTTCCGCGATCTCCACCGAGGTGGCGTTAAAGAACGGCTGGCCGTCGTAGAAGGCGAGCACCTCGGGCCCTGGAGGATCTCCCAGGTTCTCCTCCGTGTCGGGGACGTTGTAGGCCTCATGCACTGTTCCGGTGACTTCGACCTGTTGGCCCACAGCAAGACGGGAAGCATCCTCATCGAAGTTCACCACCAACAGAGGATCGACGTCGGTATCACCGGCGGCGGTGATCGTGAAAGCCACGGGCGAGACGATGGTCTCAACCTCACCGGTCAGCGATATCTCGTCCACGGCATAAGCGTCCAAGTCGGCGGCGAAGACTTGGTCATAGGGGCCGGCAAAGGGCTCGGCTGGTTGGTCCTGAGACTGCTCGGCGTAGGAGCCAGGGAGCTCCGGACCTGTGCCACAGGCAGACAACCCCAGTGCCGCCGCAGCCAGAACCGTGGTTGCCCCCTTCATTCGCCGCCACTGTCTGTCATGGTGAGTGCTCATGGCTACTCCTGTCGGACGAGCCAGGGGCGGGAAACGCGCCCCCACGCAGATCGGCCAAAGCCAAGAACCAGGCCCTGATCTCCACACTACGGCCGCTCCTCGCCAACGGTGGAGGGATTCCGGGCACTCCCAGCAAGCCAAGTGTGAACCATCATGAAATTGTTCGGTTATATGGAGGATGGAGTCCTCGTCTCGCTGATTCCGCCGCACGTCCACGACACCGTGATGCCACCGGGGCCACTAAAGCCCTGGAGCTTAACCGTGCCATTCAGCGGAGGCGCCGGTACGCCCAGGCGGGTTCACTGCAACGACGACGGCCCTACGGCACCCTCTGGCGCGACTAATTCGGTACTGCTCGCACAGCAAAAGCGCTGATCCAGCGGACCTGGAAGTAATCGCTACTGCGTACCCCAAGGACTAAGAGGAAACAGCCTCGGTCCCACGCCTCAGGCTGCACTTTACATATGGCCGGTTAGCGGCGAACCGCGCTGCGGTAGGGGGCCCGTGGTGAGTGCTCAGGCGTCGAAGTGGGGGCCGCCGGGCCTGGGTCCACGGCCGCGACGCTGAGTCCATCCCGGAGCGGGCCAGACGGTCCGATCTTCGTGTCCACCTTTTCGACCCGGCGGCTGACGCTGGAGGAGATGCGGTGTCCAGCCCCATGGGCGATGCGCAGGCTGCCCGGCCCCGTGTTGCCAGGCGTAGCCTTGAGGACAGGGGTACGGCTCGATCGAGGTTTGTCCTGTCGTCGATGCAGCGGCGGCGCGCACGGTGCGCAGTGGGCTCGAGCGGCCCTATTGGACCGAGGAGGTCCCCATGGAATCCAAATCCACTGCAGTGGAGCTGACTTCAGTCTTCGCCCGGATCCAGGACATGCTCCTGTCCCAGGAACAGGCCGCGGTCGCGGTGCACCAGCTGGCCCAGGTCGCCCAGGACCTCATCCCCTCCTCCGCCGGAGCCGGGGTCTCCCTGATCGACACCGACGGGGCCAGAACCAGCACCGGGAGCACCGATGACCTCGTGGAGGCCGCCGATGCTCTCCAGTACGAGCTGGGGGAGGGCCCGTGCCTGAGTGCCTGGGCCACTGCGACCCTCCAGCGCAGCAACGACACCACCGATGAGGACCGCTGGCCGCAGTGGTCGGCGGCCGCCGCTGCTTTGGGGATCCGTTCGATACTCAGCGTCCCGCTGGTGTTCCAGGGCCGGTGCCTGGGGGCGATGAAGGTCTACGCCACCGTCGACAACGCCTTCACCGGGCACGAGGAGCAGCAGCTGGGCCTGCTGGCCGCGGTGGCGGCGACGCTGCTGGGCGCAGCCCAGACCCGCGAGGCCCCCCAAAAGCTCAGTGCCGCGCTGCAGTCTGGGTTGGGGGATCGGCAGGCGATCGATCGGGCCACCGGGATGCTGATGGAGCAACGGGCCACCGACCCCGATGACGCCCATGCCGTGCTGATCACCGCCTCCCTGGCCCAGGGCCGGCCCATGGTCGAGGTCGCCCGCCAGATCCTGCAGCGACACCCGGACCCGGACGGCTGAGGTCTTCCGGTGGATGAGGAGGGGGTCGGGGCCGAACAGGCCCGTCTGCTGGGCGAGGTCATCGGCCGTGCCGGTATCGCGGTGCGGCAAGTGTGGTTCCACTACTTCACCCTCGGCGGTCACGCCGGGGAGATTGAGGTCGAGGCCTATCTGCACCACTGCCTGGAGTTGCCCCGGCTCCAGCGGGACCTGTTGGCTCATGCGGCCAACGAGCTCCTCGACCGGCAACCTCCGTTGCGCGCCCCGTACGCCAAGGACCTGCTGAAACCCCCGGGCCGCCCATCGCAGGAGTAGATGGGTCCGCTGCGATGAGGCCGCGTTTCCCGGCCCGTTTCTCGCCCAGGGCTTCCGGTGCACAGCGGCCTGCGGTCCTGGCCCACCCTGAAGCCAAGCTGCAGGGGTGGTCCGCGGGGGAGGGTGTCGGGCCTGCGGTGGCGATCCCGTCCGGGCAGGGCCAGAATCCAGCAGCACCGGTCTGCGTCGTTCCGCACAGGGGCTGCGGTCGAGGGGGGGCGGGGTGCATTCTGGTCCCACAGCCCGCACTGCCCGGCCATGTGCCGGGCAACCCCGGATGGAAAGAATCAGATGATGGGTGAGCCCGACCCCGAGCCGGTCCAGAACCGCACTCGCAGACATCGGTCCCAGGCTCGGTCCCAGGCTCGGGCCCGAGAGCAGGAGTTGGCGGCCCAGGCCGACGAGCTCAAGCAGGAGGGCCAGTCCCGGGTGCGGGCCTGGAAGACCCGGCAGGCCGCCGACGGTGACACGGGCCTGGAGATCGATGACCCCCGCGCCGATCAGGCCGATGGGCCACCGCCCTCCACCGAGAAGGCCGGGACCACGGGTGCCACCTCACCGGATACGCCGAGCCCGACCCGTCGGCGCCGCAAGCACGGCAGCGGCTACGGCACCGGGGATCTGGCCGGACAGCTGAGCGAGATGGCCCGCACCCTGCAGCAGGAGCAGGACGTGGAGGCCACCCTGGCGGCGATGGCGCACGCGGCCCTGGAGCTAATCCCCGGGGCGGCGGCAACGTCGATCTCGGTGGCCCGGGCCCACCACACCGTGACCTCCCATGCCGCGTCCTCGGACCTGGCGGCGGTCGTGGACCGGCTGCAGGAAGCCCACGGGGAAGGACCCTGCCTGGATGCGGCCTATGCGCAGACCATCGTGCGGGTCCCGGACTTCACCCACGAGGACCGGTGGCCGTCCTTCGCCCCGGCCGCCGCCGAGGCCGGGGCAAGGTCGATGCTGTGCTTCCAGCTCTACACCGACGAGAGCGACCTCGGGGCGCTGAACGTCTACGGCGCCGGCGCCGAGGCGTTCACCACCGCCTCGGAGGAGATCGGGTCGCTGGTCGCCGCCCACGCTGCCGTGGCCCTCGCCGAGGCCCAGCACATCAACCGCCTGCACCAGGCCCTGACCACCCGGGATCTGATCGGCCAGGCCAAAGGCATCCTGATGGAGCGGTTCAAGATCACCGACCAGCAGGCCTTCGTGGTCCTGACCACCGTCAGCTCCCGATCCAACCTCAAACTGCGCGAGGTCGCCGAGCAACTGGCCACCACCGGCACCTTCCCCGGCGAGCACTGAGCACCAGCGCACGGACCGCCCGCTTGAGCCACGGTGGGTCAGAGACTGACCGCCAGGCGACGCCCTCCCGATGGCACCCATCGGAGATCCTGCATCGACCGGGCGCACCGTGGAGGAGAGCGCAGTGTGGCCCCTCGCAGGTTCGCGAACACACACCTTTGCTTCCTTGTGTGAACGCGCGGATTCCGAGGGGTCTTGCCGGGGCGGACGGGATGGACGACTCTGCTGGTGAGAGGGGGACGCCCAAGGCCCCTCGATCTCCGGGACGGGCCGGTGACACTACGGATCCGGGGGGATCCACCACTGCAGGTGGGTGTCCGGTCTGAGGCGGAGAACAGAAGGGGCGGGAGCGGCTGGGGGGCCGACCCCGCCCCTTTCTCCTGAGCTGCGGGGCCGCTCCGGTGGCCGGTCACGACGGTGTCGACCGCCCTGACGGTGCGCGAGAACGGGGCGAACCGGCCTCCTGCGCTGCGGCGTGCACGGGCCGGCCCGGTTCTGTGTCCGGGACGAACGGCCTGCGTCATTTGTCGGTGCCCTCCCGGGGGCGCACCTGGTACTCCCGCAGGTCCAGCAGCTTGCGTTCCCCCAGCCCGTCCTCGCGGATCCAGACCACGCCCAAAGCAAACGAGACGGTCTCCACCGTTCCTGTCCAGTGCACCACTCCGCGGAGCCGGGCCTGCACCACCTGACCCGGGCGCAAGCGCTGGGCCGCTGGGCCGCTGTCCCCCCGGGCTTCCTCGTCGGCGCGGCTACCGGTCGCAGCAGACCCCCCGGGCGCCCCGCGGTCTGCGCTTTCATGCCAGCTCATGATTCATCCTCGCCACAGAAACGCAACCGCCGGGGACTGTGACCGAAAGTGGCACTGACCTGGGTAAACCCGGTCGCGCCCAATGGTTCCGTGGACAACGACACCCCCGCCACGGCCCCGAGGCGCACGGCTGACCTCGGCCGGGCCCGACGGGGAACGCCCTGGTGGCGCTGCCGCACGCCAGAGGTCCCTGCAGGTGTGAGCGCCGGGGGCTGGCGTGTGCCCCGCCCCAGGGAGGGCGGGGCACACGGTCACAGGCAACGCATCCTGCGCGGGGCACCCGGACCGGTGGGAGAACCGTGGGGCTCCTGGTGCCGCTTCAGCCGAGGAACTGAAGTGCGTCCGAGGCTAGCAATCCACCACAGTGAATGTCAGCACACTTAGCGATGGTGATCTATTGTGACCGGCCGGCGCCCGGCCTGGTCGAGTGCTCTCTCCCGCTCGTCGGCGCTGCCGCACACCGCCGGTCGCGGCCCGTCGGCCTTCTCGTCGGTTAGGGAAATGTGGAGGAGTACCAGGAAACGTGGGTCACCGGGACAGTTGATGCCTACCGGTTGCCGGACACTGCTCACGAGAACGACGTTGCAGTTGGGGTTCCGCTTTTCGGAACTGGATGAAGCATCGGCCTGGACAGCAGGCCTGGGCTCAGTAGCATGCATCGCATGTCCATCAAGTTCGAGAACGTCGGCATCGCTGTCCGTGATCTCGAAGCGGCGATCGCCTTCTTCACCGACCTCGGGCTGACCCTCCTGGGCCGGGACACGGTCAGCGGGCAGTGGACGGACATCGCTGTGGGCCTCGACGGCAACCACGCCAACATCGCTATGCTCCAGACGCCCGACGGCAACGGTCGCCTCGAGCTCTTCGAGTACCTCCACCCCGCAGCGATCGAGACGGAGCCCACCCGGCCCAACGAGATCGGCATGCACCGCGTCGCCTTCTCGGTCGACGACCTCGACGAGGCCCTCGAGATCGCCGCCAGGCACGGCTGCCATCCGCTGCGCGGCGTGGCGGTCTATGAGGATGCCTACAAGCTCACCTATGTCCGGGGACCCAGCGGCATCATCGTGATGCTCGCCCAGGAGCTGAGAAGGCGCTGACGACACGTCGGCGGTCGTCTGACCATCGAATCACGGGACGCCACCGGCCACAGCCGCCGGCACCCCTGCGGGAGCAGACCGCCGAGGAGCATCGACGGATGCCCGCCGTCCGCTTTACATATGGCTAGCTACCGGACACCGATGACGGTGGTTGCGCTTCGGCTGTGGTTGTTCCACGGAGTTCCGGTTGGTGCTGGGAGGTCGCGGTCACCTCCATGGCCGGCAGTGCATTGCCGGATCTGGCCCGGATGCTACCGAGCCAGCGCGCTCAGTGTGGCGTCCAGGTGCTCCAGCAGCAGGTCGGCGTGCTCATGGGTAAACACCAGGGGCGGGCGCATCTTCAGGACGTTGTCGTGAGGGCCGATGCGGCTGATCAGCACACCGCGTTCGCGCATGTCCTCCACCACGGCGGGCGAGCTGGAGTAGTTCCCGGTCCGCTGCACCCCCGCCCGTCGCCGCCCGAGGGGCGGGCGGCGACGGGCGGGCCCCGGGGCGGGCCCGGGTCAGGACCACTCACCTCCCGGGCCCGCCCCCTCCTCTGTTTGCCCGTTCTGCTGTCCCGGAAAGGACTTCCCTGTGTCTGTCTCCCGCACCGCCCTGCTCGTCGGCCTCTTCCTGGGGTTCGTCGTGGCCTTCGGCACCTTCACGCAGTTCCTGCTCGTCGTGCTGTTCGGTGCCGCCGGACTGCTCGTCGGCCGGACTCTCGAGGGCAAGCTCGACCTGTCCGAGATCACGGGACGCGCCCGCCGATGACCACCCTCACCACCCCACACGACACCACGTCCGCTCCGGCGGGTCCTCACCGTCCGGGCGGGCACGCTCCGGTCCCTGCTGATCCGGTCGCACGCGGCACCTTGACCGTGCCGGCCTCCGTGGTCGCCAAGATCGCGGCCCAGGCCGCCTGGGAGCTCGACGCCGTCGGCGCCGCCTCCGGCGGTGTGCTCGGCCTGGGTGCACGCCGCGACTTCGAGCGGCGCCCCACGGCCGACGCCGAGATCTTCGGGACGGCCGCCGTGATCACCCTCGATGTGGGCGTGGCCTACCCCGCCCCGCTGCGCCGGACCGCCGACCGGATCCGCACCCACGTCACCGATCGGGTCCAGCGCCTGACCGGGCTGACGGCGGAGCAGGTGGACGTCGAGATCTCCTGGCTGCACCCCGCCCCAGTGCGTGGCACGAGAGGAGCCCTGCTGTGAGCACCCCGTCCTTCCCACCCCTGCGCCGCCGACCGGCCCGGGTGGTGCCCTCCGTCCTGGTGGGCCTGCTCGCCCTGGGCGCCGCCGGATTCCTCGCCTGGGCCGCCGCCCTGCGTTTCAGCCGGGGCTCCTGGCCCGAGCCGGTCGCTTCCGGTGCCCCCGCCGTGCTCGAGACCCCGGTCACCGACCCGGGCGTGTTCGCCGCCGGCATCGTGCTGGGCGCCCTCGGGCTCGTCCTGCTGGCGTGCGGACTCGTCCCGGGCCGGCACCGCAGCGCCCGGCTGCACGTGCCCGCCCACCTCTACGCCGGGTCCGAGGAGACCGTCCTGACCCACCGCGGCCTGGGCCGGCTGCTCGAGACGCGCACCGGCCGTGTCGACGGCGTGGGGCGGGTCCGCGCCACGGTGGGCGACCGGCGGGTCCGGCTGCACGTGGACACCCCGCTGCGCAGCACCGGTGGCCTGCGCAACCGGGTGCGGACCGTGGCCGAGGACGCCTTCGTCCGCCTGCCGCTGACCAGAACCCCGAAGGTCTCCGTGACCGTGACCGAGAAGAGGAGCTGACCGATGCGCACCGTCTCCGGCGTCCGCAACCGTATCCTGCTCACCGTCCTGGGCCTGGTCCTGGTCCTCGTCGGGGCCTGGCTGGTGCTCGTCTCCACCGGTGCGGTGTCCCGCGCCCCGGGGCTGGGCGACCTCGCCCCCGCCGACGGGGCCGCGTTGGGCGATCTGCTCGGACCCCTCGGCCAGGTGCTGCTGCCGGTGGGAACGGCCCTCGTCGTACTGACCCTGATCGGGGCTCTGTGGTGGCTGATCCACCAGATCCCCACCAAGGACCGGCCCGTGGACTACCGGCTCCACCAGGACGACGACCACGGGGCGGTCACCATCGCGCCGTCCGTCATCGCCACCGCTGTCCGGACCCAGTGCGAGGAGCTCCCCGGGGTGAAGCGCGCCTCCGTGGATCTCTCCGGGTCGGCCCGGGAGCCCGAGCTGTTCCTCGACCTGCTCCTGACCCCGGGCGCGTCCGTCGAGCGGGTGCTGGACCAGGTCTACGGCACGGTGGTGGCCGATCTGACGCAGGCCCTCGAGGTCGAGCTCGCCCACGTGGCGGTCCGCCTGGACGTGTCCCGTGCGGCCGCATGGGACACGCGGACCGCGGTCCAGGAGGCGAGGCCCCGGGGCACGGCCTCCCCGGCGACCGCACGGGCCGCCTGAACGCGCCCTCCAGCCTGGCTATTGCCGCTTGCCCGAGACCTCGTCCTCGAAAAGGCCGAGGTCTCGGGCTGCCACAACGCCCAGGTACGAATTTCCCCGGTCGCCCAGCGGCGGCAGGATCCACCACCACAACGCCTCGACAGGACGACGCCACCCCCGGCGGCACGCATTCCTGTTCCATCAGGACGATGCCGCCCAAGGAACTACCCGACAGGCACCTTCCCCCGAAGCGGCCGACCAGCCGCGGGTAGGTCCGCGGGCAACGAATACACCACCAGCTCAACCTGCCGCCTTCACGCGTGGCACGGGTGGCGGTCGCTGTCCCCGAGAACGATGGTGCATGCGGGGGCCTCCGGTGCCTGTTGGGGCTGGTCCGGGCTGGGGTCGGCGTATTGCGCAGGCGATGCCGTTCTGGCCAGTCCGAGCAGCTGAGAGAGCCCCTGCAGATGCTGGCATCATGGCGCCATGGACGATAACGCCACACCGACCTCGAAGACCGTGCGGATCGACGGACGCCGGTTCACGGGAGCCTCCAACACGGCCGAGGGGGAGGTCGGCTCCACCACGATCTTCACCTATCACCAGGAAGGTGGAACGGTCTGGGCGGACTACGCCGGAGGGGCGGTCCGCAAGGGATTCCTGGTGGGCACGCGCACCG
The DNA here is from genome assembly GCF_009735315.1 of Kocuria sediminis. Taxonomy (NCBI): domain Bacteria; kingdom Bacillati; phylum Actinomycetota; class Actinomycetes; order Micrococcales; family Micrococcaceae; genus Kocuria; species Kocuria sediminis. The sequence goes on along the minus strand of NZ_WOGU01000024.1, from coordinate 9,548 downwards.
ACGACACCCTCACGTTCCGCTATACCCATCTCAACGTGACGGGCGAGACCGCCAGTGGAAGGTGCATCTCCAAGATCGAAGTCCTCGCTGACGGCCGGGTCCGGTTCCATGAGTCCTGGGCATGGGAGTCCCGCACAGGCACCGGCACCAGTGTCGTGGAAGAAACCGGGTAGTTCCCAGGCAACATGCACGATCAGCGGAGGTGCAGCATTCCGCCAGCGGCACAGGCCGGGTGGCCACAGAACCAGCGCAGGCGCGTCCCGGGTCCACCCTGCTGCAGTGAGCGTTCCTCTGTGCTGGAGTTCTCGGCCGGAGTGTTCCCGGTGTCAGTCGACGGGAAGGAGGATGCTTCGCGGCTCCGTGGCGTCCGTGCGGGGCCGCTCGCCGGAGGCCAGCAAAACTCCCCCGACCGTTGCGCTCCACAGCGTGAGGATGTCGAAGGCCAGGCGTTCGGTCAGGCCCAGTCCCAGGGCCAGGGAGGTTCCGCCGCTGAGCGCGTCGAGGAAGAGGGCGAAGCCGGCCACCGACACGACCACGCCCACGGCGGTGACCACAGGCACCGCCCGGGGCAGCGTCGTACCCCAGGTGGCCCGGACCAGCAGGACCATGCCGGCCCACTGCAAGGGTGCCTGGACCAGCGCGAAGAGGTGGTGCAGATCGGGGTGCAGGTCCCAGGGGGTCAGGCCCACGCCCACCACGCAGAGCCCGCCCGCAGCCAGCAGCACCGACCCGGCCCGGCCGCCGCGCCGGCGGGGCCAGACCGACCACAGCAGCACCGCCCCCAGGGCCAGGGTGAGCCCGTTGACGACCGTGGCCGCGTTGGCCAGGACGTGCCAGGGGGAGCACACGTAGCGCTCCACCCGGGCCCCGGTATCGGCGACCCCGCACATCGTGGCCCCGAGATCGCTGATCAGGTGTGAGCGCCACGAGTACGGGAGCGGCCACCGCGCCGCCACCAGGACCTGCACCGGGATCAGGGCCGCAGCCAGGAACCAACACCACCCGCCCACCTGCTGTGTGCTCATGCCCAGACCATACAATACAAATGTATTGGACCGAGGAAAGGAGGTCATGTCGTGGCTGAGGGCACCCGGGAACGCATTCTCGAGGCCGTGGTGGACGTCCTGGTCGACCAGGGCGTGGACCGGCTGCGCGTCCGAGCCGTGGCCCAGCAGGCCGGCGTGTCGGTCGGGGCGGTCCAGCACGCCTACCCGACCCGCAACCAGATGGTGCACGCGGCCATGGATCACGTCTCCGCCCGGTTCACCGCCGATCTGCTCGAGGCGATCGATGCGGGCCGGTCGGCGGAGGAGAACCTGCTGGCGGTCGCCCGGATGCTCGCCGGGGTGGAAGAGGCCGGGCGCCCGGCGGCGGTGGTGTGGCTGGCCTTCACGTCCCTGGCCTGCACCGATCCGGTCCTCGCCGCCGCCCACCGGTCGGCCTGGCAAACCCTCGAGAACGGGCTGACGCACCTGCTGGTCCAACTGAACCCGGCGGCCACCGCGGACGACGCGGCGGCGCTGCTGGCCCTGCTCGACGGGCTGGCCATCGCCCGCGCCACGGAACCGGATCGGGTGACGGCCGCTCGCGCCGAGACCATCATCACCGGTCACGTGCAACAACTCGCCCGCCGCTGCCCCGGCACGTCCGAGGAGACCGCCTGACGGACCACCACGGGGGTGCCCGGAACCCAACGGCAGGGTGCCATGTCCTGCCGCGAGAGCACACTCCATCAGCGCCGGTCCTCGACTGCCCGTGCGCGTGGGCGCGCCATGGTGCCGGGCAGGAAGGCTGACTGGCGGAGTGTCAGTCGACAGCGGTTCCATCCCCTGCGCCAACCACATGGCCGGGTGCCGGCGCCATGCCATGAGTACGACGCTGGAAGATTGGTCACTTCGGTACGGTCTTTCGAGTGCCGCTGGATGATCGGACGACGAGTTCGGGTTTGATGAGGCGCTCGATCGGTGTGCTGGTGTCTCCTGCTAGGCGTTGCAGGAGCATGGACACGGCGAGTTCGCCGATGAGCCTGGCCGGCAGTTTGACCGAGGTCAGGGCGGGGGAGGTCCATGGTGCGAAGGGCAGGCCGCCGTATCGGACGGCCTGGACCTCGTCCGGGGCGTGAATATCGTGCTCGGCCAAGGCTTTGAGAACACCGAGGGCGAAGTAGTCGTCGCCGGTGGCGATGGCATCGAAGGCGGCGCCAGAGGTGATGAGGTCCGTGCAGGCGCGGTAGGCCTCTTCCGCCCGCCATTGTGGGCCGGTGTTCTCGAAGCGGCGCGTCGGCAGGTGGATGGTGGTGGAGGTCGCTTCGGGGACTTCCGGCATGGCTCGGGTGAAGCCTTTTTGCCGGTGTGCGATGGTGCTGATGGCCAAGGCCTCCTCGAAGTAGAGGATGGAGCGGGCGCCTTGGCTGAGCAGGTGGTGGGCGGCGGCATGGCTGTTCTGGTACCTCGTCGCCGACGAGGTGGTCGAGGTCGCACTGGCCTGGCTGGTGGCCACCGGCGGACACGGGTTCTCCAACGCGATCATCGGGCTGCTCACTCTGGGCGGGTGCTTCATCGGTGAGCAGCGGTTGCACGTGAAGCACCGGCGCCTGGAGACCGAGGGCGACCCGGACCCGCTGCCGGCCCCCTACGACTACCAGACCCAGGCCCAAGCCGGACTCTTCATGGGCTGGGCGTTCGGGATCATCACCTGGGCCGCCACCGTGGCGTGGCTGGCCTTCGTCGGGGTGGGCGCGGCGCTGACGTTCTGGCCCATCCTGGGCACGACGATCCTGTGGGCTGGGCGGATGGAGATGGCCCACGCGCGGGTCATGGACGCCCGTCGTGGCCACCCGCCGGCATCTGTCCACCACGACTGAGCGAGGAAGGCCGAGGGCGCACCAGATCCCTTGATCGCCGCCAGGCACCGACATCACCCGGAGGCCGCGAGCCTCGGCTTTACAAATGGCCCGGTCAGCGGCCATAGACCCAGCTCAGATGCCCGCCGGCCCGCCAACGAACCTCGCCCAGACCGTGTTTCTGCACGATGACGGCCGGGTGGAGCGCGCCAGTTGACAGCGCAATGTGAGCTGCCTCATGCTGGGGACCATGAACCTGTCAGACAGCCCGACAGCTGGACGGCCCATCGAGCGTTTCAGTGCGGCCGAAGCTGTTTTCAAGGACCTGCGCGCGCAGATCCAGGCCGGGCACCTGGGAGTGGGGGACAAGCTGCCCTCCGAGGCGGCTCTCGCTCAGCAGTACGAGGTGAGCCGGTCGGTGATCCGTGAGGCTCTGCGCTCCTGCGCGGCGCTCGGCCTGACCGTCAGTCGCACCGGCAAGGGGACCTTCGTCGTCTCCCGGCGGGTGACCGACGACCTGACCCTGGGTGCGTACTCGGCGCGGGACCTGCACGAGGCCCGGCCGCACATCGAGATCCCCGCAGCCGGCCTCGCCGCACGTCGCCGCACGGAGGAGGACGTGCGGTTCCTGCACGACCTCGTGGCGACCATGGCGGACGAGGACGATCCGCAGGCCTGGGTCGAGCTGGACACCAGCTTCCACGCCGCCGTCGCCAGGATCAGCAGCAATCGGGTGTTCGAGAAGGTCATCGCCGACATCCGCGAGGCGCTCTTCCACCAGTCGGAGACCCTCAACGTGGTGGCGGACCGCCAGAAGCACTCGGACGAGGAGCACCTGCGCATCTTCCGCGCCATCCGGGACGGCGCGGCCGACGAGGCGGAGGCCGCCATGCGTGACCACCTCGCGGCCGTGCGCGACGCCCTGGGCGCCATCACCCGCGAATAGTCCGGCAGCCGGCCTGCCCTCCCGGCCGGAGCCCCTCCCCGGTCCGCCCTGCCACGATCCCTGCGCGGCGCCGCCCGGCGTCCCGCTGCGCCGCGGTGCCGCCACCGCCTGCACCGACCACCTCCAGCCCGACCACCCCCCCCAGTGAGGACCCGCATGACCATCACAGCTCCCGGGACGCCTGTGCCCACCACCGCTCGCCCGCAGCACGTCCCGGTCGCCGAACAGGTCCGCGACGGCGTCGTCGAAAGCGTCCACTACGGCTCGTTCATCGCCACGGACGCCGCCGGGCGGATGCTGCTGACGGCCGGTGACCCCCTGGCCCGCTTCTATCCCCGCTCCTCGCTCAAGCCGCTGCAGGCGGTGGCCATGCTCCGTGCGGGGCTGGACCTGCCCGGGCACCTGCTTGCCCTGGCCGCGGCCAGCCACTCCGGGGCTCCCCTGCACCAGGACGGCGCCCGCCGCATCCTCGCCCTGCACGGCACGGACGAGACCGCCCTGGAGAACGTGCCCGACCTGCCCTACGGGGCCGCCGAGCGGGACGCCGCCCTGCGCGCCGGTGAGGGGCCTTCGCACCTGGCCCAGAACTGCTCCGGCAAGCACGCGGCCATGGTCGCCACCTGCAGGGTCAACGGCTGGGCCGTGGCCGGATACACCCACCCCGGCCACCCGCTCCAGCGGCTGATCGCGGAGGTCGTGGCGGAACTGACCGGCGAACCGCTGGGTCCGGTCAGCACCGACGGCTGCGGCACGCCGCTGTTCGCCGTCACCCTGCGGGGCATGGCCGCCGCCTTCGCCCGGTTGGCCTCGGCGCCCCCGGGGACGCCCGAGGGGCAGGTCGCCTCCGCGATGACCGGGCACCCCGAGCAGGTGGCCGGGGAAGGCCGGGACGTCACGGAGCTGATGCGCAGGGTCCCGGGCCTGCTGGCCAAGGACGGCTTCGAGGGGCTGCAACTGGTGGGCCTGCCGGACGGGCGCGGGCTGGCCGTGAAGATCGCCGACGGCGCCGACCGCGCCCGGATGCCTGTGGCCGTGCACGTCCTGCAGCACCTCGGTGTGGACTCCGGGGCGCTCGCCGGACTGGACCGGGTCCCCGTGCTCGGCGGGGGACGCACCGTGGGGTCCCTGCACGCCGTCGACCTCGTCACCGCCGGGTGACCCACCGTCCTGCCACCTCCACCCCTCGTGACCTCCGGGAGATCTGAGAACACCATGACCGAAGCTGCCTTCCGCTCCGAGCACGACCTGCTGGGTGACCGACTGGTCCCCGCCGACGCCTACTGGGGTGTGCAGACCCTGCGCGCCGTGGAGAACTTCCCCATCACCGGCCTCGCCCTGGGCGGGCACGCGCATCTGGTCCGGGGTCTGGCGGCCGTCAAGCTCGCCGCAGCCCGCGCCAACCACGAGCTCGGGCTGCTCGACGCCGCCCGGGCCGACGCCATCGTCGCGGCCTGCCGGGAGATCCTGGACGGGCGCTTGCACGACCAGTTCCGCGTCGACGTGATCCAGGGCGGCGCCGGCACCTCCTCGAACATGAACGCCAACGAGGTGATCGCCAACCGGGCCCTGGAGCTGTTGGGGGCCGAGAAGGGGGAGTACTCCCGGCTGCATCCCAACGACCACGTCAACCTGTCGCAGTCCACCAACGACGCCTACCCCACAGCCGTGAAGATCGCCACGATCGCCGGCGTGCAGGAGCTGCTGGCTGCCCTGGAGCTGCTGGAGGACGCCTTCGCGGACAAAGCCCGCCAGTTCCGCACCGTCGTGAAGATGGGCCGCACCCAGCTCCAGGACGCCGTGCCCATGACCCTGGGCCAGGAGTTCGGCGCCTACGCCGTGATGATCCGGGAGGACCGCCAGCGGCTCGCCGAGGCGAGCCTGCTGGTCCACGAGATCAACCTCGGGGCGACGGCGATCGGCACCGGGCTCAACGCCCCGGACGGCTACGCCGCCGCGGCCTGCCGCCACCTGGCCGCTGTGACCGGTCTGCCGCTGGTGACGGCCGTGGACCTGGTGGAGGCCACCCAGGACGTCGGGGCCTTCGTGCACCTGTCCGGGGTGCTCAAGCGGGTGGCGGTGAAGCTGTCCAAGATCTGCAACGACCTGCGGCTGCTCTCCTCCGGGCCGCGGGCGGGTCTCGGCGAGATCAACCTGCCCGCGGTGCAGTCCGGGTCCTCGATCATGCCGGGCAAGATCAACCCGGTGATCCCCGAGGTCGTCAGCCAGGTGGCCTACGAGGTCATCGGCAACGACGTCACGATCACCATGGCCGCCGAGGGCGGACAGCTGCAGCTCAACGCCTTCGAGCCGATCATCGTGCACAGCCTGCACCAGAGCGTCTCCCACCTCCGGGCGGCGTGCACCACGCTCACGGAGCGCTGCGTGCGCGGCATCACCGCCAACGAGGAGCACCTGCGCACCTCCGTGGAGCACTCCATCGGCCTGGTGACCGCACTGAACCCCCGCCTGGGCTACGCCACGGCCACCGCGATCGCTCAGGAGGCCCTGGTCACGGGCGCCGGTGTCGCGGAACTGGTGCTCGAGCGCGGCCTGCTGACCGCCGAGGAGCTGGGCAGCATCCTGCGCCCGGAGCGCCTGGCCAACCTCACCGTCTGACCCGTCCACGAGCTCCACCTCCACTCACCGAGGAGACCGACCCATGTCCGTGCACCACCCGGACCGGCGCCACGCCACCCCGGCCCAGCCGCCCACTGCCGCCCTCGACATGCTTCATGCGGAGGACGAGGGCTACCACAAGGGGCTCAAGCCCCGGCAGATCCAGATGATCGCGATCGGTGGCGCCATCGGCACCGGGCTGTTCATGGGGGCCGGCGGCCGGCTGGCCGCCGCCGGGCCCGCTCTCGTGCTCGTCTACGCGGTCTGCGGCTTCTTTGCGTTCCTCATCCTGCGCGCGCTGGGGGAACTCGTCGTGCGCCGCCCGTCCTCGGGTTCGTTCGTCTCCTACGCCCGGGAGTTCTACGGCGAAAAGGCGGCCTTCTTCACCGGCTGGCTGTACTGGCTCAACTGGGCCATGACCGCGATCGTGGACATCACGGCTGTGGCGTTGTACATGAAGTTCTTCGCCCGGTACTGGGCTCCCATCGGTGACGTCCCCCAGTGGGCGTACGCCCTGGCCGCCCTGCTGCTGGTGCTGGGACTGAACCTCGTCTCGGTCAAGGTCTTCGGCGAGCTCGAGTTCTGGTTCGCCCTGATCAAGGTCGCCGCTCTCTCCGCCTTCCTGCTGGTCGGGATCTGGTTGGTGCTCTTCGGCACCCCCGCCGACGGCAGGGAGACGGGTCTGTCCCTGGTCGCCCAGAACGGCGGGCTGCTGCCCAACGGGATGCTGGCGGCGGTCGTCGTCATCCAGGGTGTGGTCTTCGCCTATGCCTCCATCGAGCTGATCGGCACCGCCGCCGGTGAGACCGAGCACCCCGAGAAGGTCATGCCTCGCGCGGTGAACACGGTGATCATCCGCATCGCGGTCTTCTACGTCGGTTCGCTGACCCTGCTGTCCCTGCTGCTGCCCTACTCCGCATACCAGGCTGGGGAAAGCCCCTTCGTCACGTTCTTCGGTTCCATCGGCGTGGCCGGCATGGACACCGTGATGAACCTGGTGGTGCTCACGGCGGCGCTGTCCTCGCTCAACGCCGGGCTCTACTCCACGGGCCGGATCCTGCGCTCCATGTCCCTGGCCGGGTCCGCCCCCCGCTTCGCCGGCCGGATGAACCGGGCCGGCGTCCCGTACGGCGGCATCGTGCTGACGGCGGCGGTCGCCGTGCTGGGCGTGCTGCTCAACGCCCTCGTGCCGGCCCAGGCCTTCGAGATCGTGCTGAACCTCGCCTCCGTCGGCATCGTCAGCGCCTGGGGGATGATCATGCTCTGCCATCTGAAGCTCGTGTCGTGGTCCAAGCAGGGCAGAGCAGTGCGTCCTGGCTTCCGCCTCCCCGGCGCGCCCTTCACGGGCTGGCTCACCCTGGGGTTCCTGGCGACCGTCGTCGTGCTCATGGCCTTCGACTCTCCGGTAGGGACCTGGACGGTCGCTTCCCTGCTCCTGCTCGTGCCGCTGCTGGTCTTCGGCTGGTACCGGTGCCGGGACCGCGTGCACGAGATCGCCGCGACCCGCACCAGCTCCCCGCGCACGGCACCGGCAGCGTCCGAGGAGGCCGGACTGCCCGTCCGGTAGGGCCCGGCCGGGCGGGGAGCCGGGCGCCCTCCCGGCCGACCGCGGCCCATGGTCACTCCTGTGACCGGCATGTCCGACGTTCAGGGCATTCCCCTCGAGGGCGCATGAGGAGGCGCCGTTCAGGCTCGGGGCCGGCAGGACGTCGGGGAGCACGTCGGCCTTCCACGAGGCCGGCCACCGGACCCCGCCCATGGCGGAGATGTCGCGATGAGTGGTCCTCCCGGGTTGGTGCATCCCGGTGGTGAACCGCGGAGCGGATCGCCCCGTGCTGCAGAAATCTCTTGACAGGGAGGGGAGCGCGCGCGGACACTTTTCCCATGCCGTTGCGTTGCGCATTACGCGCAACGTTGCATCATCTGCAGATGCTCTCTCCAATTCCGTATCCCCACCGAGGTCAATCCATCGTCTGATGGCCGACCGCCCCGACGCACCACTCGGTCCCGGGCTTGCCCACCGTCCGCAGTGCAGGAGCGACGTCGGTCCCTGTCCGAAACGACATGTGCGATCACAACGCCAGGAGATCCGCTATGAGCTTTGCGCGCCGCCTTCTCACAGACATCCTCAACGACTGGTCCATCTCAGCCCCCACGTCCGGCGCCTCCGGTGCTGACACCGTCACGTCCCATCCCTACGGGGCATCAGGACGACTCACCGCCGTTCCCTGGGCGGGCCTCCAACTCGACGTCACTGACTGACCGTCCTGCGACGCCGCTTTCCGCTCACCACCGAGAGCGTCATCGCCCAGCTGTTCGTGTGCAGGCCCTGGTGCTGTGGACCGCGGTGCTCGTGGTCCGCCGCGAATCCATGGCCTGCGCCGACAAGCTCGAGCCGCGGGCCTGCTGAGCAGGAGGCAGGACGACGACGGCGCGGGCCCCGGCACCGGCAGGTGCCGCGGGCCCGCGCCGTCGTCGTGGCACGAGAACCGAGGAGGCTCAGCCCTCGCAGTCGGTGCAGTACAGCAGCCCGTCGGTCTGGCGGGCAAGCTGGGAGCGGTGGTGGACCAGGAAGCAGGAGGAACAGGTGAACTCGTCGGCCTGCTGCGGCACCACGGCCACGGTGAGCTCTTCGTGGGAGAGATCAGCACCGGGCAGGTCGATGCCCTCGGCGGTGTCGGCGTCCTCGAGGTCGATGGACGGGACCTGGGTGGCCGTGCTGGTGCGGGCCCGGATCGCCTCCAGGGACTCGTTGGCCGGCTCGTCCTCGGGGCGGGTGCGCGGGGTGTCGTAATCGGTGGCCATGCGCGGAAGCATGCTCCTTCACAGGAAGACAGGGGAGTGGACACCGACCAGAACCCCACCAGCAGCCCCGGTATTCCACGTCAGAGAGCACACGGACGACGGTATGGAAAGGGGCGCGGTGGGCATGCGCGGAGCACCGCACTCGACATCAGGCCGGCAGCGGCGGACTGCGCTTCCGCCGAGGTGCCCACATGGCATGTCAGAGGGGGGTGTGGGGTGCGGCGGCCTTGGTGCCCGTCTGGCGTACGGCTTTGCGTTGCCTGGCGTGGTCGATGAAGGAGATGACGGGTCCGGCGGTGACGCCGTGGATCACGATGGAGGCGACGATCACCAGTCCCA
>NZ_WOGU01000023.1:0-26068 GCF_009735315.1 Kocuria sediminis | reverse complement strand
AGGGCCAGGCCCACCCCGGCCAGCAGCGCGAACAGCGCGGCCGAGTCCCCGGCGAAGAGCAGGTAGCTCCACGTCGGGTCACCGGTGGCGTCGTTCTCCTCCGGCAGGACGTGCACGGCGATCAACCCGATCAGTGCCAGGCCGCGGGCCGCGTCCACGCCGAGCAGTCGCGGCGTGCCGCCCCACCGTCCGGTGCGACCGGCGCCGCGGCCGTCCTGCGGGCGGACCGTGGATTCCCCGCTGCTGCTCATGTCTGCCCTCCTGGTGGTGCCCGGACCCGGGCGGCACTAGGGCCCGATGAGGAAGCGGCAGCAGGCGCCCGGAACCCGTCCACAGGCCGTGGCACCTCCCGTGCACCCTTCCTCGGCGCTGTCCTCAGCATGGGGCGTCAGGGTGGCGGCCGTGTCGAGAGCACATGGAGATTCGATCAAGAAGCCGGCCGGTCCACAGGGAGGCGAGTCCTCGCCCGTCGCCGAGCGGTCCGGCTCCTCCGGCGGGCACCCGCCTGCGGTCTCGCCGCTCGCAGCCGGCGCCGTCGGCGAGGGTCCGAGGTGCGGTGCCGGTCGGCACGGTGCCTGCGGCCGGCGGTGAGCTCTCGGGCAGGACGACCACGAGGTCCTCGGCGCTCAGCTCGTGCCGGAGGTGGTCCACGGGCGGGGCGGCGGTGTCGTCCAGTGGGTGGCTGCGGAGGGAGACGGCGCGCGGCCTTCGCGCAGGTCCGCCCATCCCACGGCCTCGAGCCGTCGGAGGGCCTGGAGGACATTGACCCCCTTCGGCGACCAGGGCGAGCCCGGCCGGGGTGGGGCGCGGGCCGCGTCCCACCCGTGCGGTGCGGGCGTGCCCGGTCCCGCGCTGCGGCTGTGTGGCCTCCGGCCGACCGCGCGTGCTGGCCGGGCAGCGGCCGCCGTCGGGCGGGCCGGACCGGGTGCCACGGGGGCTCGTGCCGGGGCGTGTGCCGGGGCGTGTGCCGGGGCGCGCACGTACCCGGTCATCCACGCCGGGGCGGTCGTGCACATGACGGGCTTTCAGCTGCTCCCGCTCCGCACGGCGTCGTCGACCCTCGCCGCCGTGGAGCCCGTCGCGGGAGCGCTCATCCTGCTCATCGGAGTCGGTGTCGCCATCCGAACCGTCGGCTGAGCAGCCCGGCTCCTGGAAGGACGGATCGGCAGGTCCGTGGGGGATCCCGGCCCGGGTCAGCGGCGGCGGCCCGCTGCTGGGCGCCCGTGCGCATCGTCGCCCCCGGGCCGAGGACGACTACTGGGTGCGCAGGCCGGCCCGGGTGCCCGCTCGACAGGTCGCACATGGGGGAGCACCCCATCCGCCGGCCGGATGAGGTGCTCCCACGTGCTCAGGGCTGCTCGACTCACTTCTTGTGGTCGGACGCGTACTCGTCCTTGCTGTCGTCCTTGTCGCCGTTGTCGTCCTTGTCGCCGTTGTCGCCGTTGTCGTCCTTCTCGCCGTTGCCGTTGGCGTCGTAGTACCAGTCCGTGCCGTCGTGCTTCCAGTCGTGCTCGTGGGCGTACTTCTCGTCGTCGTCCTTCTCGCCGTTGCCGTCGGCGTCGTGGTACCAGTGCTTGCCGTCGTGCTCCCAGTCGTACTCGTGGACGTACTTCTCCTCCTCGTCCTCCTCGTCCTTCTTCTCGCCGTTGTCGTCGGCGTCGTGGTACCAGTCCGTGCCGTCGTGCTTCCAGTTGTGCTCGTGGTCGTACTTCTCGTCGTCGCCCTTCTCGCCGTTGCCGTCGGCGTCGTGGTACCAGTCCGTGCCGTCGTGCTTCCAGTCGTACTCGTGGATGTACTTCTCGTCCTCGGACTCCTCGTCCTCGCCGTTGTCCTCCTTCCCGTTCTCGTCCTTCCCGTTCTCGTCCTCGTCGTCCTTGTCGTCATACCCATAGTGGTCGCCGTGGTGGTTCCCGTGATCGTCCTTGGACCCGTCGTGCGAGTCGTCACCGGCGAAGGCGGGCGTGGCGAGCGAACCGCCGAGCAGAGCGGCCGCAATGGCCGCGCCGGCAAGGGTTTTACGCAGATCGTCCATGATGTCCCCCAAAAAAGGGCATGACGAATACACCGTCATGCGTGCGAGAAAGAATGTTTCGAGACCTGTGAGACAGATCTTCCCTGTGAACTGGGTGACATCACCGTAAGAAGGTCCTCGTGCGGGGTTCAAGGCTTTCACTAGGGCAAACGATCGTGAAGCGCCTCGCGTCATGACCCGCCGCCCCGGAGCGGCGCCTGGGCCGCCTCCGCCGGAGCCGACCCGTGCCCGCGCGGCCGACGGCCGTTGCTGACCGGTCAGTACCCCGCGTTTGTGCTGGTCACAGCGTATTCATACCCGGGGGCGCCCTCCGGCCACGGCCGTCGCCCCACGCGGGGACGGCACGCACGAGGTGCCGCCCGTGAGGCGCCCCCAGCGCCTGAGGGGAGTCCGGAGGCCGGCGGGAACATGACGGTCCGATGCACTGTGTGACATGGCGACGACCGGAACCGGCTCCCGGTCCGCAGCATCGGAGCGAGCCGGTCGACCGTCGGCCCGTTCCGCGGACCCGTCGGGGCGCCGTCGCGGGGATCGGGCCGGCCCGTCGTTCCGGGAGGCGCCGTGCGACGACGACGAGCCGGGAACGCCGAAGGCCGGTTGTTCGGAAACCTCCGAACAACCGGCCTTCGACATCACATCGGGTCCCGCGGGCAGAACTGTGGAGTTCTGCGGGAGACCTGCGGTGCGCGAGGGGGGAGTTGAACCCCCACGCCCTCTCGGGCACACGGACCTGAACCGTGCGCGTCTGCCTATTCCGCCACTCGCGCTCGTCGACCCCGGCGGCGGACCGCCGTGAGCAACGACGACAATCCTACCCACACATTCCCGCGTTGGCCAATCGCCGCCGTCCGCGGCCGTCAGTAAGCTTGTCGCATCCCCGGCGCGGGGAGGCGAGGGCGAGCAGGGGAGCACCCATGGAACCGGACCGACAGGAGCTCGAGGACAAGCGGCGGGAGCTCGGCGAGAGTCAGGAGCCGGTGGAGGACGAGCTCGCGGAGGCGTTCCACAGCACGCTCACGGAGGGCGCGGAACGGCTCAGCAGGACCTGGCGCGCCCTGCTGATCACCGGCCTGTTCGGAGGCATCGACGTCGGCCTGGGCATCATGGCGATGCTCGCCGTCAAGGAGGCGACCGGCTCCGACCTGCTGGCCGGCATGGCGTTCGGCATCGGGCTGTTCGCGCTGCGGCTGGCGCACTCGGAGCTGTTCACCGAGGACTTCCTGGTGCCGATCCAGGCCGTCGTCGCCAAGCACGGGACCTGGCTGCAGCTCCTCCGGCTGTGGTCGGTCACCCTGGTGACCAACCTCGCGGGGGGATGGCTCTTCACCTGGCTGATCGCCGTGTCCTTCCCGGGCCTGGCGGACACGCTGCTGGAGACGGCCCAGGGCTACCTCGAAGGGGGTCTGAGCCTGGAGACGGCGGGTTTGGCCGTGCTGGCCGGCAGCACCATCACCCTGACCACCCGGATGGCGCAGGGTACGCAGAACGACGTGGTGACCGGGTTCATCTCCCTGATCAGCGGGTTCCTGGTCGTGGGGACGGGCATGCTGCACGGCGCGCTGAACTCCATCGTCCTCTTCGCGGCCATGCACATGGACGCGCCGATCTCCTACGGGCAGTGGGCGGTGTGGGCCCTGTGGGTCATCCCACTGAACATGGTCGGCGGGCTCGTGGTCATCACCATCCCCCGCCTCTTCCGCACCCTCGAGCTCATCCAGGAGGAACGGGCCCAGCAGACCCGCAAGCAGGTCGAGCAGCACCGCGCGGTCTGAGGCGTCAGGCGACCATCAGCCCGGTGGCCAGCGCGAAGGCGCCCCACAGGCCCGTCAGCGCGAAGAGGGTGATCGGGGCGAGCAGCGCGAGCTCCGCGGCCGACCCGGCGTTGCCGATCAGCGGCACGGTGAGGAACGACCGGTTCTTGTACACGGCGCGCGGCAGGGGCAGCGGCATCCGCAGCGGATAGAGCAGGTGGATCCCGCGCGTGGTCACGAGGTCCCCCGCCAGGTGGGCCACCACGCCCGTGCCCACCGCGGCGGCGAACCACCACTCGTGGGCGGGCGGGTACAGGCCCACGACGACGCCCAGCCCGATCCCCACGACCCAGTTGAGCTTCGCCACCCGCTCCGGCACGAAGGCGAGCACCTGCACGGCGAACGCGATGAGCAGCACGGACATGACCGCCGCCAGCGGCCAGACCCGGCCCAGGTCCCCCACAGGGATGCCGATCTTCTGCGCGGCCGCCGCCAGACCGGTGAACGCCAGCACCCCCAGCACCGAGTGGGTGCCGCGGCGGTGCCCGCCCGAGAGCCGGCAGATCCCGCGGGAGAGCCAGGTGGACAGGGGCCGCAGGGACCGGGCCACGGTCCCGCCCGGATGGTCCAGGTCCGGCAGCAGTGCCGCGCCGGCGGTGACCAGGGCGCCGGTGAGCACCCCGGCGTCGCCGACGTCCAGCAGCCCCCACCCGATCGGCATGCTGAGGTCCTGCAGGTGCAGCTGGTAGTCGGCGGTCAGCGCCACCCATGCGGCTGCCCCGCAGGCCGCATGGCTCGGTCCCATCATGGAAGTGATGTCCTCCTCGGATCTCCGGTGCGGTGGGGTCAGGCCGACCTCACCAGCGGAAACACTAGAGCGCGGGCCGGACAGCACAGCGCCGGCGGCTGCGCGGCGAGCCCCCGGTGACACCGGAACGGCCGGGTCCGTAGGCTGACGGCCAGGACTCCGCCGACGGAAGGACAGTGCCGTGCTCCGCTCCACCCGCTCCGGTTCGGGGGCGCCCACCGTGCTGCTGCTGCCGGGGCTGCTGTGCACCCAGCAGCTCTGGGACCGCGCCCGGCCGCTGCTCGAGGCCTTCCACGACGTCCTCACGGTGGACCTGCCGGGAGTCGGCGGCGACCTCCCGGAGGGCCCCGCGGACCTCGCCGCCTACGCGGACCGGGTGTGCGAGGTGCTCGACGCCGAGGAGATCGAGCGCTGCGTGTGGGTGGGGCACTCGCTGGGCGGGTACGTGCTGGCCGCGGCCCTGGAGCGTCACGCCGCGCGGATCAGCCACGCGGTCCTGGCCTACAGCACCACCGCGGCCGACGACGCGGCAGCACGGGCCGGACGGGACAAGGGGATCGCCGCGGTGCAGGAGCAGGGCGTCGGGGCCTACGCGCGCCGGCAGATGCCCCGGACGTTCCGGGAGGACGCCCGCCGGGAGGACGTGGAGGCCGCGGTCCGGCAGGCCCAGGACTGGCCGGAGGCCGCCGTGGTCCGCGCGCTCGAGGCCATGCGGGACCGCCCCGACCGGACACCGCTGCTCCTCGAGCACGCCGAGCTGCCGGTGCTGCTCGTCCAGGGGGACGACGACCCCGCGATCGGTGCCCTCGATCCGCAGGAGCGCCACGTCACCCGCATCGTCACGGACACCGCCCACATGGGTGTGCTCACCGACCCGCACACCTTCGCGGGCATCGTCCACGGCTGGGTGGCCGACGAGATCGAACGCTCCGCCTGACCGGTCCGCGTCAGGGGGCGGGCCGGGACCGCCACCCCGCGGAGTCCACCTCGACGACGACCGGCGCCCGCCCGCCGACGCCCCGCCGCCGCAGCGCCTCCTCGATGTCACCGGCCGGGGCGGCGACCACGAACGTCTCCCCGCGGAACAGGTCGGCCGAGTCCTCCACGAGCGCAGTCAGCTCCGCCGCACCGCGGGCGGTGAACCGCTCGGCCACCCGCAGCCGGGCGGTCCACGGCGGGGGAGGGGCGGCGTCGTCGAGGAGCACGGCGGTGGCGGGGCACTGCAGGTCGGTCATGGCCCCAGTCTTCCTCCCGGGCGACGGCCGGGGAAGAATGGAGTCATGGCCGACCCCGTGGACCCCATCACCGTCGCCGCCGCCCGGGCCCGCCTGGCCGCGGACGCGCACCGCGGCGTGGAGAGCGAGGCCTGGATCGCCGGGATCGCCGCGTCCGGCGGGCCGCACCGTCCGGGGGCGCCGAGGACCTCCGCGGCGGACGTCCTCTCCGGCCGAGACGACGCCCACACGGTCTCCTCCGAGAGCGACCGCCGCTCCGTCGAGTGGACCCGCGACCTCGCCGACCGCGGCGGCTGAGCCCTCCGTCCGCCGCCCGGGCTCAGTCCAGGGACTTCGGCCGCCAGGGCAGCTGCTGGTCGCAGCCGGGGGTGAGCGCGGCCTTCGCGAAACCGCCGGACTGGTAGGCGAACTCCCGCAGCAGGCCCCGTGGCACCTCCGGGTAGTCGAAGGCGAGCACGTCCAGCTCGCCGGCGTAGCAGCGCCCGAGGATCAGCCGGGACCGGGTGACGTGCTGGCGGTAGGTGAGCGCGCTGACGTGGTTCCAGTCCCGCTGCTCGCTGAGCTCCCGCAGCTGCAGGGCCTCGCCCTGGGTGGTGGACGGGTCCGGCCGGAAACAGATCACCTCGTAGGCGTGCTCCGCCGCGCAGACCTGCTGGGCGCGCGCGTAGTAGGTGCGTCCGGAGGCCTCGCCGAGGTCCTCGGCACCGGGATCGGCGACCACGAGCACCGGCGCGACCCCGGCGTCCATGAGCCGCTGCGCCTCCGTCAGGCGGGTTCGGTCCGGGGGGCCGAGGACGAACAGGGCGTCCGAGCGGGACGGCTCGTCCGTGCGCGGGTGCTGGAGGACGGCCCAGCACGCGAGCAGCCAGACGAGCACCAGGGCCAGCACCGAGGCGGCGCCCCACGTCACCCACCGCGGGGTCCGCCGCGGTGCCGACGGTGCCCCCCAGCGCGTCCGGTGGGCGGCGCGAGGGCTTCCGGTCATTCCGCCGCTCCTTGTCGTTCGTCGGGAGGACCCGGGGTCCGCGCCTATTCTGGCACCCCGGCCCGTGTCGCCGCGGGGTGCGGCCGGCCCGGCCGGGCCCGGGGCCTACGATGGGGACGCCCGTGGGCGGCGGCCGAGGCCGGTCCGGCCGCCGGAGCCCGGGCCCGAACGACCGAGGAGGACGACCGCATGACGGTGACGCAGGAGACGGGTGTGCTGTGCCGGGTGCCCATGCGCTGGGGCGACATGGACCCGTACGGCCACGTGAACAACGTCGAGGTCGTGCGGCTGCTGGAGGAGGCGCGGATCGCGGCGCTCGGCGTGCCCGTGGGCACCGGTCACGAGGTGGAGGCCCCGCTCATCCCGTTCTTCTCCGCGCTCCCCGCCGGCACCCAGGCGCTGATCACCGAGAACCGGATCAAGTACCTGCGCTCCCTCGAGTACCGCAACACCCCGGTGGAGGTGCGCGTGTGGGTGGTCTCGGCCCGCGGCGGGGCACTCACCCTGGGCTTCGAGATCACCGACGTGGTGAGCCGCCGGGCGTGCGTGCGCGCCGAGACGCAGCTCGCGTTCTTCGTGCCCGCCACCGGGACGGTCCTGCGGATCACCCCGGAGCAGCAGGAGATCCTCGCCCCCTACTCCGGTCCGCCCCTGTTCCGCTGACCGGGGTCAGGGCACCGGGTTGCCGCGCGCCGCGGTGAGCAGGGCGTACCAGTCCTCGTGGCCGAGCCGGGGCGCCAGCGCCTCCGCCTCGGCGCACGCGGCGATCCGGCGCGGATCGGTGGTGCCCAGGACCGGGCGGATGCCGCCGGGGTGGCGCATCAGCCACGCGAGGACCACCGCCTCCCCGGACACCCCGTGCGCGGCGGCGATCCGGTGCACCGTCTCGGCCGTGGCCGCGGCGTGCTGGTCCTCCGGAGGGATGGGCGCACCGGTGTACAGGCCCCGGGCCAGGGCGCCCCACGCCTGCACCTCGATGCCGTCGGCGGCGCAGTACTCCAGGATCCCCTCGGGGAACGAGTGCTCGGCGCCCTCCGAGTGGTTGGCCAGGATCTGCTGCTCCACGAAGCCGCGGTGGCGCAGGCTCAGCTCCAGCTGCAGGGCCGTGACCGGCGTGGTGAGCAGCTGCTGGTAGAGGGCCACCTGGCGGGTCGACATGTTGGACAGGCCCACGGAGCGGATGAGTCCCTCCTTGCGGAGCTCGTCCAGGGCGCCCGCCACCTCGTGAGGGTCGGCGAGGGGGTCGGGGCGGTGCAGCATGAACCGCTCCACCGAGTCCACGCGGAGCCGGCGCAGGGAGCCCTCCAGCCCGGCGCGGATCGTGTCCCGGTCCAGCCGGTAGTGGGCCGGGGCGCCGGGAGCGGCGGTGTTGCCGGGCAGGCGCACCCCGCACTTGGTCTGCAGCCGCACCCGGCCCGCCAGCGCCGGGTCCTCGGCCAGCAGCTCCCCGAAGACCGCCTCGGACTTGCCGTGGGCGTAGATGTCGGCGTGGTCGAAGTCGGTGATCCCGGCGTCGAGGGCCGCGTGCACCGCCGCCCGGGCGCGGTCCACGGTGGCGGCGTCGGGCGGGACGTCGTCCCACGAGCCCCCGATGGTCATGCACCCGTAAATCAGGCGTGAGCTCACGTGCGGTCCTCCCCGTCGGGCACGCCGGCGTCCCGGACGGGATCGGCACCTTCCAGTCGCTGCTGCTCGGCCGCCCAGCGCAGCCGGGCCGCGGCCGCGTAGGCCGCACCGGACTCCTTCAGCCGGCCCGCGCGCTCGTACAGCCGCCCCAGGGCGGTGAAGCACTCCGCCTGGTCCGCGGTGGTGGCCTCGGTCTCCTGGTAGAAGTCCAGGGCCCGGTTGTAGGCGGTGATGGCCTGGGTGTGCCGCTCGCCGAGCTCGTAGACCCGGCCGAGGTTGACGTGGCACTGCGCCTGGTCGTGGGCGTCGTGCGGGGCGTCGAGGTACTGCCCCAGGGCGTCCAGGAGGTGCTCCTCGGCGTCGTGGGCGCGGTCGAGCTCCAGGCACAGGCTGCCCAGGATCAGGTGGGTGCGGGCCTGGTGCTTCCCGCTGCCGCCGATGCGGTGGAACAGGTCGAGGGCCTCCTCGTAGGCGGTGACGGCCCGGCCCGGCCGGTTCATCCCCAGGTAGAGGTGACCCAGGTTGTAGTGGCAGGCGGCCTGCTCCTGCAGCGAGTCGCCCTCCTCCTCGAAGAGGACGATGGCCTGCTGGTAGGCGGTCTCGGCCTCGTCGAGCCGCCCGCGGTCCTCGGCGTCGAGGGCCTGGGTGAAGAACCCGTGCCCGTCCTGGGAGTAGCTCATGCGGATTCCTTTCTCGGCCGGGCCCTCCACGGGGACGGGATCGACTACGCGGGGTGCGCGTCGGGGGCGTTCCCGGCACGCCGGCCCAGCACGAACCACAGGCCGGCGCCGGCCACGGGGAACGCCAGGATCACGAGCAGCCAGAACAGGCGCAGGACCGGGTCCTGCCCCGGGGTGCGCAGCAGGGAGGTCGCGGCGGCCACCATCAGCACGACGACGACCGCGCCGGCCACCGTCGCACCACTCTCCCACACCCCGGTCCGTGCGGCCTCGGTGCCGCCGGCCGCGAGGACGGTCCAGGTGCTCATGCATCGATACTGGCACCGCGGGGGCGGGCGGACAAGGGCGGGCGCCGGGGCGTGTCCCGGGTCGGTCCCCCATAGAGTGGGCGGCAGCACCGCTCAGCACGCTGATAAAATCCGACCACCACAGCAATCCTGAGGAGAGCCCACGATGTCCACCTCCGACGACCGCCCGTACGACCAGGAAACTGCCCACCCGGAGCGCTCCGGGACGCGTCCCGACCGGGCGCGAGACGTGGACGACACGGGCGTGGAGCGCCACGCCCCCAGCTCGTCGACCGAGCTGTGGGACCACAACGCCTACGGCCGGGAGGGCCGCGACGTCGACGGCGACGCGACGTCCGGGCCGACCGACACGCGGGACCCCCGCGGCGGGGCGCCCGCCTACAACATCGACGCCGGTGACGACGACGCCCACCGGCACGGCGACGACGCCGGGAACGACGACGGCACGAACGTCCGCCGGACGGGGGAGTCCCTCGCGGGCGCCGACGCCACCGCCGGCCGGGCCCGGGGAAGCGTCGCGGACGAGCGCCGCGACCCGTCCGCCGGCGCCGGGGACCTGGCCTTCGACCAGGAGGCCGACGCCCGCCGCGACCCGTCCGGGCCCGGCCGGCTCGAGGACGACGCGCCCGCGCGCGACCGGCTCGAGGAGGGCCGGGCCGGCGACGACGCGGCCACCGTGGTCCGGCACGAGGAACGGCTGCGGGCCGGCACGGAGCGGGTCGAGGCCGGGCGGCTGCGCCTGCGCAAGTACGTGGTCGAGGAGCCGGTGCGCGAGGAGCAGACCCTGGCCTCCGAGGACGTCGAGGAGATCCGCACCCCGATCACCGAGGAGGAGCGCGAGGCGTTCCTCGCCGGGCAGGAGCTGCCGGTGGGGGAGGACGAGGTCATCCTCTACCGCGAGGTGCCCGTGGTGCAGACCGTGCGGGTGCCCTACCAGCGGGTGCGCCTGGCGGTGCGCCGCACCGAGCGCACCGAGGTGATCGAGGAGACGGTGCGCCAGGAGCGGATCGACGTGCAGGAGCCGGACGACCGCGCCTGAGCCCTGTGCAACGGCCCCCCGCCGGCTCCGGCCGGCGGGGGGCCGTGGCCGTGTCCGGGGCTGTTCACCGGGGCTGTTCACCGAGGGCGGAGTCCCGCGTGGGGGCTTGTGCGGTCCCTTCCGCCGGTGACTGAATGGTCAGTGGACTGGCTGTTCCGCGCCCCGCCGGGGCCGGGCCGGCCGGGGACGACCACACGACGAGGACGAGCGGGAGAAGCACATGCGCAAGAGGCTGAACAGGATGAGGCACCGGGCGGGTGGGCAGGCACCGATGCCCCCGGGCGTTCCCGGCAGCGAGGCCGCTCCGGCCGCGGAGCCCACCGAGCCCCGGCCCCCGCTGCCGCCGAAGCCCGAACAGGCGGCGCCGGCGCCCGTGAGCCCCACCGGCCGGGACACCGGGGCCGACCCGACGCTCGCCGCCCAGGGCGGGGAGCACCTGACCACCGCCCACGGGTCCCGGCGCAGCGACACGGACCACTCGCTGAAGGCGGGCCGGCGCGGGCCCGTGCTGCTCCAGGACCACCACTTCCGCGAGAAGATCAGCCACTTCGACCACGAGCGCATCCCCGAGCGGGTGGTCCACGCCCGCGGCGCCGGAGCCCACGGCGTGTTCCGCTCCTACGGGACCGCGAGCCGGATCTCGTCGGCCGCCGTGTTCGGCAAGGACGTGGAGACCCCGGTCTTCGTGCGCTTCTCCACCGTCCTCGGCTCCCGGGGCTCGGCCGACCTGGCCCGGGACACCCGCGGCTTCGCCACGAAGTTCTACACGTCCGAGGGCACCTGGGACCTGGTGGGCAACAACATCCCCGTGTTCTTCATCCAGGACGCGATCAAGTTCCCGGACGTCATCCACGCCGGCAAGCCGCACCCGGACCGGGAGATCCCGCAGGCCCAGTCCGCCCACGACACCTTCTGGGACTTCGTCTCGCTGCACACCGAGGCGCAGCACCACACGATCTGGAACATGTCCGACCGCGCGATCCCGCGCTCCTACCGGACGATGGAGGGCTTCGGGGTCCACACCTTCCGGCTCCTGGACGACGAGGGCGGCAGCGTGCTCGTGAAGTTCCACTGGAAGCCGAAGCTGGGCGTGCACTCCGTGCTGTGGGAGGAGGCGCAGATCGCCAACGGCATGGACCCCGACGTCCACCGCCGCGACCTCGCCGACGCCATCGAGGCCGGCGCCCACCCGGAGTGGGAGCTCGGCGTGCAGGTCTTCGAGGACAACGAGGAGCAGACGTTCGAGGGCATCGACCTGCTCGACCCCACGAAGATCGTCCCGGAGGAGCTCGCGCCCGTGCAGCCGGTGGGACTGATGACGCTGGACCGCAACCCCTCCAACTACTTCGCCGAGACCGAGCAGGTCGCCTTCAACCCCAACAACCTGGTCCGCGGCATCGACGTGACCAACGACCCGCTGCTGCAGGGCCGGCTGTTCTCCTACCTGGACACCCAGCTCAGCCGGCTGGGCGGGCCCAACTGGACGCAGCTGCCGATCAACCGCCCGCACGCCCCGGTCAACGACATGCTGCGGGACGGCATGCACCAGACCGCCGTGCACACCGGGGTCGCGCCCTACCACCCGAACACCCTGGACGGGAACAACCCGTTCCCCGCCGACGAGCCGGCCCGTCCCTTCATCGACCACCCGGCCCCGGTCGCGGAGTCGGTCAAGGAACGCGGGGCCCCGGCCTCCTTCGACGACCACTACAGCCAGGCCCGCCTGTTCTGGCTGTCCATGAGCGACGTCGAGAAGGAGCACATCGCGCAGGCGTACACCTTCGAGCTCGGCAAGTGCTGGGAGCAGTCGGTCAAGGAGCGCCAGCTGCAGTCGCTGGCCAACATCGACGCGAAGCTGTGCGCCGTGGTTGCCGAGGGCCTGGGCCTGCCCGCGCCGCGGCCCACCGTCCAGCACGGCCGGATCGAGCCGAGCCCCGCCCTGTCCCAGATCGGCGGGCAGTGGCCGCTCGACGGCCGACAGGTCGGCATCGTGATCGGGCCCGACCCGGACGAGTCCGACCTCCTGGCGGTGGTCGAGGCGGTGGACGCCGCGGGCATGGTCCCGCTGGTGATCGCCCCGCACGGCGGGCCGGTCGGGCGCGGCGGGGGGCTCGTGGCCCAGCGCACCTACCTCACCGCCCGCTCCGTCGAGTTCGACTCCGTGCTCGTGGCCGGTGCCGTGCCGCCGGCCCCGGACGCCCGGCCGGGCCTCGACGCCAAGGCCGGCGCCGTGTCCACGGGTGCCCTGGACCCCCGCGTGCACCTGCTGCTCGGCGAGGTGTTCCGCCAGGCCAAGGCCATCGGCGTCTGGGGCGACAAGGGGCGCACGCTCGCCGCGGCCGGCCTGCCCGAGGGCGCGCCCGGCGTGGTCACCGGCAAGGACTCCGCCGCCGTGGTGGAACAGGTCGTCGCGCTCATGAAGAGCCACCGGGCCTGGGAGCGCTTCCCGGTCACCGGGCGGCTCTGAGCCCGGCGCCCACCCGTCACCCAGGACCCCGTCCGGCCCCGCCGGGCGGGGTCCTGGGCGTCCGCCCTCAGAAGCGGCCGAGCTCCTCGCGCAGCGCGGAGCCGAGGTCGGGGTGCCGGAACCGGTAGCCGCGGTCGATGGCGCGATCTGCCGAGACCCGCTGGTCCGCGAGCGCCATCAGCTCGGCCCCCTCGGTGCCGAGCACCAGCTTCGGCCCGAAGCCCGGCGTGGGCAGCAGCGCGGGCCGGCCGAGCACCTTGCCGAGGGTCCGCGCGTAGTCCCGGCCGGTGACCGGCATGGGCGCGACGCCGTTGACGGGGCCGTGCAGCCCGGCGGAGAGCACGGCGTGGGCGAACAGGCCCACCGCGTCGTCCAGGGAGATCCAGCTCAGCCACTGGTTCCCGGAGCCGAGCCGCCCGCCCAGCCCGGCGAGGAACAGCGGCAGCTGCGCCTTGAGCGCGCCCCCGGCGGGGGTCTGCACCACCCCGGTGCGCACCGTCACCACGCGTGTCCCGGTGGCCTCGGCGGCCTGGGCGGCCCGCTCCCAGGCGGTGCAGACCTCGGCGAGGAAGTCCCCGCCCGGCGGGGACTTCTCGGTGACGGTCTGCCCGTGGGTGTCGGCCCCGTAGTAGCCGATCGCGGAGGCGTTGACCAGGGCCGCCGGGGCGTCGTCGCCGAGAGCGGCGAGGGCGCGCACGATCAGTTCGGTGCCGCGGACGCGGGAGCCGCGGATCTGCTCCTTCGCCGCGCGCGTGAGCCGCCCCCCGATGCTGCGCCCGGCCAGGTTCACGACCACGTCCACGTCCCGCAGGGCGCCGGGGTCCAGGACCCCGGTGTCCGGGTCCCAGGAGATCTCCCCGGGAGTGCGCGCCTCGCGGCGCACGAAGCGCAGCACGGTGTGCCCGCCGGTGCCCAGCATGGCGGCCAGCTGCGTGCCGATCGTGCCGGACGCCCCGGTGAGCGCGACCGTCAGCGGCCGGCCGGGATACCGGGCGTGGAACTCCAGGTCCGCGGTCAGCCGGCGTGCGCGGGCCTCGAACTGCCGGCCCAGCGCCGGGCCCATCAGCCGGTCGCCGAAGGCCCGGTCGCCCGGCAGGGTCGCGTACTCCACCGTGTCGGTGACCACGGTCCCCCCGTGCCCGTCGTCGTCGAACCGGTGGTGGTGCTCCCAGGAGGCGAGCGGGCCCCTGACCATCCGGTCGCGGAACTCCCGGCCCGGGACGAACCCGTGGTGCTCCGCCGTCCAGGGCACCGAGGCGAGCCCGTAGCTGCCGGGCACGGCGACCCGCAGCCGGGACCGCGTGCCGTTCTGCAGGGGCGGGGAGGACTCCTCCACGACGGAGCCCGTCCACGCGGGGGTCAGCCGGGTGAGGGCTCCCGGGCGGGCGTGCCAGGCGAAGACGTCCTCGACGGGATGGGGCACGCGGGAGCTGAACGTGAAGGTGGTCATGACCGCTACTCAACCCCCATCGCCGCGGTTCGTCCAGGACCCCGACCCCGGGCCGCCGCCGTGTCCTGCCGGTGCCGGGCCGCCCTCTCGCCCTTCCCCGGCCCCGCCCGGTTCGCTAGGGTGGGGACACGGCACAACGTAAGGAGGCTTCCTATGAGCACCCCGAACGACGACGCCCCGAACCTCGACGACGTCATCGAGCCGCAGGAGGACGCCCTGCCCCGCCCCATCCACCAGGGCCACGCGGGCATGCCCGAGAAGCTCGACGACGACGCCCTCGCCGCGGCCACCGAGCAGGAACGGGTGGCCGCCGGGCTGCAGGACTACGCCCCCGGTGAGGTCCCGCCCGCGGCCGACCCCCTGCCCGAGGGCTCCTCCGAGGCCGCCGACCGCGCCCAGCGCGGCCTGGTCGAGGACGAGGGCGGCAGCTGACCCCACGCCCGCCCGGGCCGCCCCCGGCGGGCCGGCCGGGCACCACCGAGGAAGGAGCGACGTGATGGTTGAAAGAGGCAACACCAAGCACGGGTCGGAGCTCGACGACCAGATGAAGCACGAGGTCGAGGACGCGCTGCAGGCCCGGCAGCCGAACCACGTGGAGGAGCACCGGCAGACCGAGCCGTGGGTCGACGACACCGACGACCCCGAGGTGCGATCCTCGGTCGAGGAGCGCGAGCGCCCGGAGCGCCCCGAGGACCGGCAGTAGCCCGAACCGGTACCCGGCCCGCCGTCCGCGGCGGGCCGGGGCCGTCCCGGGCTTGCCCCGCGGCGGGGCGTCGCCCACAGTGGAGGGCGTGAACACTTCCGGACGCATCGCGCTCATCCGCCACGGCCAGACCGACTGGAACCTGGAGGAGCGGCTGCAGGGCGCCACGGACGTCCCGCTCAACGACACCGGACGGCAGGAGGCCCTGACCGTCGCCCGGCGACTGCACGCCGGGGCGACCACCTGGGACGTGCTGGTCTCCTCACCGCTCAGCCGCGCCGTGGAGACCGCGCGGATCATCGGCGGGGTCCTCGGCCTCGAGCTGAGCGCGACCTGCCCCGGGCTCGTGGAGCGCGGCTTCGGCGCGTGGGAGGGCTCCAGCCTGGCCGGTCTGGAGGCGCAGGCCCGGGACGCGATCCTGGCCGAGGGGGAGCCGGCGGAGGAGGTGGCCCGCCGCGGCACGGCCGCCCTGCACCGGATCCGGGACGCCCACCCGGGGCGCAACGTCCTGGTCGTGGCCCACGGCTCCCTGATCCGCCTGACGGTCTCCGTGCTCAACGGCGAGACCCACCCCCGGGTGCGCAACTGCGAGGTGGTCCCCGTGCGGACCGAGGCCCTCGACGACGCCCGGCTGCGGGACGACGTGCCCGAGCCCACCGCCCCCTGACAGGGCGGTGTTCGTTCAATAAGCTGGACGGACCAGGGACGGCCCCACGAGGTGCCGTCCACCCCCTGGGGCGGCGACGGCGGCGCACAGACCGCGCTCCGTGCCGCCCACGGCGACGAAGGCGTGATGCGGCTGTGGCCCCTGACCAGTACACGATCCCCGATGAGGACCGCACGGAGACGCTCCGGGTGATCCCGCAGGCCCCGCAGTGGGACGGAGACCGGGCGTGGATCAACGAGTACTACCGCCACGTCCCGCAGGAGGACCTGCTCTCGCGCACCGAGGAGCAGCTGCGCGAGCGCGCCGACCACCACCACGAGGTGGGCCGGGTGCGCGCCCCGGGGGAGATCGCCGTGGGCGTGCGCCAGGAGGACGCGACCTCGGTGGTCTTCGTGGTCACCGAGGACGTGCCCTACCTCGTGAGCACCGTGAACGCGGAGATCGCCGCCAAGTGGGGCGGCGCCCGCCTGGTCATCCACCCCGTGCTGGTGGCGACCCGGGACGAGGGCACCCACGAGCTGCTCGAGCTCCAGCAGGTGCCCGACTTCTCCGCGAGCGCCAGCGGGGACACCACCGCGCTGCCGAGCCTGGCGAACTTCCGGGCCTCCGGCGGGACCCGGCACGTGGTGGAGTCCTGGATCTCCGTGGAGCTCTCCCGCCCGATCTCCGACGAGACCGCCCAGCAGCTCGTGGACCGGCTCTCGACCCTGCTCCGCGACGTCCAGCGCGTCGACGAGGACCAGGAGCAGCTCAAGGCCCGCGTGGAGCGGCTGGCCGGGGAGCTGGACCGGCTGCGCACCCTGGAGCTGCCCGGGGGCGGGCACCCCCCGATGGTCGGCCCGTCCCAGGACTTCCTGCGCTGGCTGATCGGCGGCAACTTCATCCTCATGGGCTTCAAGGAGTACGACCTCGAGGAGACCGGCGACGGCCTGGCCCTCGTCAGCCGGCCCGGGACGGGACTGGGCCTGCTCGTGGAGCACGAGGGCAGGCCCCACCGCCAGCAGCTCACCGGTCTGGGCCGGGAGCACGCCCGCGAGGCCGGCACCCTGTTCGTCACGAAGGCCAACCGCCGCTCGTCCATCCACCGCCGCGAGTACCTCGACTACGTCGGCGTCGCCAAGTACGACGACGAGGGACGGATCGTGGGGGAGTACCTGGTGCTGGGGCTGTTCACCCGCCGGGCCTACAACACCCCGGCGCGGGAGACGCCGCTGCTCAAGGAGAAGCTGGCGGAGGTCGCCGAGCGCTTCGGCTTCCTCGAGGACTCCCACTCCGCCCGGGACCTCATGGGCAACATCGAGGACTACCCGCGGGACGAGCTGTTCCACATGACTGCGGACGAGCTCTACGACATCATGCGCGGCGTCATGGGCCTGGACGAGCGGCGCCAGACCCGGCTGTTCCTGCGCCAGGACCACTTCGGGCGGTTCATGTCCGCGGTCGTGTTCCTGCCCCGGGACCGCTACAACACCTCGGTGCGCGGGCGGATCGAGGCGGAGCTGCGGCGGACCTTCGACGCCGAGTCCATCGACTTCGACGCTCGGCTGTCCGCCTCCACGCTGGCCCGGCTGTTCTTCCGCATCCGCCTGCCGTACACCGGGCAGGTGCAGTCCTTCGACCGGGCGGGCCTCGAGGCGCGGCTGCGCGCGGCCGTGCGGTCCTGGTCCGAGGCGCTGGTCCGGGCGATCCACCGCGAGTTCCCCGAGGACCTGGCCCGCGCGCACGCCGAGAACTGGGCGGAGGCCTTCCCGGACGCCTACCGGGCGGACTACGAGATCGAGGAGGCCGTCGAGGACCTCCAGCGCTGCGAGGAGCTCTGGGGGCGTGACCCGGACCTGCCCGCGGAGGTGCGCGTGGTCGACGACCCCGGGGGCGTGCGGCTGAACATCTACCTCACCCGGTCCCTGTCCCTCACCGAGCTGCTGCCCATGCTGCAGAACCTGGGCCTCACGGTCCTGGACCAGAAGCCCTACGAGGTCACCCCCGCCGACGGGCGCCACTTCCAGCTCTACGACTTCGGGGTGCGCCTGCCCGAGGGCGTGGACGCCATCGGCCCGGAGGACGCCCGGACCGAGGACCTCATCGAGGACACCCTGTGCGCGGTGCTGTCCAACCGCTCGGAGTCCGACTCCCTGAACCGGCTGGTCCTCACCGAGCGGCTGACCTGGCGGACCGTGGCGGTGCTGCGCTCCTACGTCCGGTACCTCCTGCAGCTCGGGCACCCCAACTCGTTCGACTACATCGCGGACACGCTCCTGGCCTTCCCCGCGGTCACCCGCGGACTGGTCGAGTTCTTCGACGCGAGCTTCAACCCCGCCCTCGACGACGCCGTGCGCGGCTCCCAGCGCGACGCCGCGCAGGCCCGTCTGATGGAGGCCCTCGACGAGGTCCCGACCCTGGACGCGGACAAGCTGCTGCGGGCGCTGACCGAGATCATGGCCGCCACCGTGCGCACCAACGTGTACCAGCACCGGCCCACCATGGCCTTCAAGCTCAACCCCGGGCGGATCAGCACCGCCCCGCGGCCGCACCCCATGTTCGAGATCTGGGTGTGGTCCCCGCGGGTCGAGGGCACGCACCTGCGCTTCGGGCCGGTGGCCCGCGGCGGGCTGCGCTGGTCGGACCGGCGCGAGGACTTCCGCACCGAGGTGCTGGGCCTGGTCAAGGCGCAGATGGTGAAGAACGCGGTGATCGTGCCCAACGGGGCCAAGGGCGGGTTCTACCCCAAGCAGCTGCCGGATCCGGCCGTGGACCGCGACGCCTGGGTGGTCGAGGGCCGCGAGGCGTACAAGCTGTTCATCGCCTCCCTGCTGGACATCACCGACAACCTGGTGCGGGACGAGGCCGGCCACGACGTCGTGGTCCACCCGGAGCAGGTGGTGCGCCGCGACGGCCAGGACTCCTACCTGGTGGTGGCCGCGGACAAGGGCACGGCGTCCTTCTCCGACACCGCCAACGCGATCTCCGCGGAGTACGGGTTCTGGCTCGGCGACGCCTTCGCCTCCGGCGGGTCGGTGGGCTACGACCACAAGGCCATGGGCATCACCGCCCGCGGGGCGTGGGAGTCCGTCAAGCGGCACTTCTTCGAGCTGGGCGTGGACACCCAGACGGAGGACTTCACCGTGGTGGGCGTGGGCGACATGTCCGGGGACGTGTTCGGCAACGGCATGCTGCTCTCCGAGCACATCCGGCTGGTCGCCGCGTTCGACCACCGCGACATCTTCCTGGACCCGGACCCGGACCCGGCCGTCTCCTACGCCGAGCGCGAGCGGCTCTTCGGCCGCCCGCGCTCCTCGTGGCAGGACTACGACCGGGAGAAGATCTCCGCCGGCGGCGGGGTGTACTCCCGCACGGTGAAGTCCGTGCCGGTCTCCCCGCAGGTCCGCGAGGCCCTGGGCCTGCCGGACGGGGTCGAGGAGATGACCCCGATCGAGCTGATCCGCGCGATCCTCACCGCCCCGGCGGACCTGCTCTACAACGGCGGCATCGGCACCTACGTGAAGTCCTCGCAGGAGTCCCACACGGACGTGGGGGACAAGGCGAACGACGCGATCCGGGTCGACGGCGCGGACCTGCGGGTCAAGGTGGTGGGCGAGGGCGGCAACCTCGGCTGCACCCAGCTCGGGCGCGTGGAGGCCGCCCTCGGCGGCGTGCTGCTGAACACGGACGCGATCGACAACTCCGGCGGCGTGGAGTCCTCCGACCGGGAGGTCAACATCAAGATCCTCGTGGACCGGATGGTCGTGGCCGGGGAGCTGGCCGCCGAGGAGCGGGCCGGGTTCATCGAGGCCATGACGGACGAGGTGGCCGGTCTCGTGCTCGAGACCAACGTGGCCCAGAACGTGCTGCTGACCACGGAGCGCTCGCGCACCGCCCGGTTCAACGAGTCCTACCTCCGGTTCATGCACTGGCTCGAGGAGAACGCGGAGCTCGACCGGCAGATCGAGGGCCTGCCCTCGGACGAGGAGCTGCGCCAGCGGGTGACCCGGCTGGGGATGGGGATCACCTCCCCGGGGCTGTCCGTGCTCGCGGCCTACGCCAAGATCCAGCTGTTCGAGGCCCTCGTGGACTCCGACCTCGCCGAGGACCCGTGGTTCACCCGGGTGCTGGAGGAGTACTTCCCGGCGCAGATCACCGACCGGTTCGGCCGGCTCGTGGACACCCACCCGCTGCGCGCCGAGATCATCTGCACGGTCGTGGCGAACCGGATGATCAACTACGGCGGAGTCACCTTCGTCCAGCGGGTCATCGACGAGACCGGGGCCTCTCCGGCGGACATCGCCCGAGCGTTCGTCGCCGCCGTCGAGATCTACGACCTCGAGGATTACGTCCGCCGGCACCGGGCCCTGCCCGCGGGGACGCCCGTGGAGCTGTGGGACCGGATGTTCCTGGACATGCACCGGGTCCTGGACCGCGTGGTGCGCTGGCTCCTGCACCGGCAGGAGACCGCCCACCCGGTCACCGAGGTCATCGAGCGGTACAAGCCGACGGTGGACATCCGGTTCCTCGAGGACCGGCTGCTGGGGGAGGACTCCCGCCAGCGGGTCGACTCCCGCGCGGAGGCGGCCGTGCGGCAGGGGGTGCCGGGGCCGCTGGCCACGGAGTGGTCGCAGCTGCTGGACGCGTTCGCGCTGCTGGACGTCGCCCGCCTGGCGCACGCCTCGGGCACCGGGCTGCACGCGGACGGCAGGATCGACGAGGAGCAGATCAAGACCATCGCCAAGGTCTACTTCGAGCTCTACGACCGCTACCGCATGGAGGGCCTGCTCAACCGGATCACGGATCTGCCGCAGGAGACCCGCTGGCAGGTGCTGGCCCGCATGGCGATGCGGGAGGACGTCTACGCCACGCTCGTGGCGCTCGCCGACCGGGCGCTCCGGGCACCGGGGCGGACCGCGCGCGAGAAGGTCGACGCCTGGGAGGAGGCCAACGAGTCCCGTCTGGCGCGGCTGCGCGAGGTGCTCGGGGAGATCGAGTCCGAGGGCCGGGGCGAGCCCGGGACCGAGCTCGCGTCCCTGTCCGTGGCCCTGCGGACCATGCGCAACGCCCTGGCCGGATAGGCCGGCCGGTGGAGGGAACGGCCGCGGTCGTCGGCGCGGGGCCCAACGGGCTGGCCGCGGCCGTGGTGCTGGCCCGCGCCGGGCTCGACGTCACGGTGCACGAGGCGGCGGGCGCGCCCGGCGGGGCGGCGCGCTCCGCCGCCGTGCTCGGCCCGGGCACGGTGGTGGACCTCGGCTCCGCGGTGCACCCCTTCGGGGTGGCCAGCCCGCTGTTCTCGCGGCTGGACCTGCACCGCCACGGGCTGGAGTGGCTGCACCCGCCGGTGGTCGCGGCCCATCCCCTCGACGACGGCCCGCCCGGGCTGCTGCACCGCTCCCTCGAGCGCACCGCCGCGGAGCTGGGCCCGGACGGCCGGGCCTGGTCCGCCCTGCACCGGGGCGTGGTGGGGCGCTGGGAGCAGACGGTCGAGTCCGCCCTGGGCCCGCTCGTGCGGGTGCCCGAGCACCCGGCGGCCCTGGCGTCCTTCGGGCTCCGGGCGCCGTGGCCGGCCGCGGCCACGGCGCGGGCGGTGTTCCGCACCGAGCAGGCCCGGGGCCTGTTCGCCGGGTCCGCGGCGCACGCCGTGCTGCCCCCGCGCCACGTGCTGACCTCGGCGTTCGGCACGCTGTTCGGCGCCGCCGCCCACGCCACGGGCTGGCCGGTGGCCCGGGGCGGGTCCCAGGCGATCGCCGACGCGCTCGTGGCCGACCTGCGGGAGCACGGGGGCCGGGTGCTGCTGGACCGCCCGGTGACCGACCTCGCCCAGGTGCGCCCGGCCGAGCTCGTCCTGCTGGACCTCACGCCCCGGCAGGTGCTGGGCCTGAGCGGGCTGGAGCTGCCGCCCCGGTACCGCCGGGCGCTGTCCCGCTGGCGCTACGGGACGGCCTGCTACAAGGTCGACCTCCTGCTGGACGGGCCCGTGCCCTGGCGCGACCCCCGGGTGGCGCAGGCCGGGACGGTGCACGTGGGCGGGACGCTCGCGCAGATCGGGGCCGCGGAGTCCCAGACCCGCGCGGGACGGCTGCCGGAGCGTCCGTTCGTCCTGGTGGCCCAGCAGGGGGCCGCGGACCCCTCCCGGGCACCCGCCGGGCAGCAGGTGCTGTGGGCCTACGCCCACGTCCCGCACGGCTGCGACGACCCGCGGGCGGGGGAGCGGCTGCTCGGCCAGCTGGAGCGCTTCGCCCCCGGCCTCCGCGACCGGATCCTCGCCCGGGTCGACACCCCGCCGTCCGGGCTGGAGACGTGGAACGCCAACCTGGTGGGCGGCGACATCGGCGGTGGCGCCCTGGACGGGCTGCAGCAGGTCTTCCGGCCCGTCGTGCAGGCCGACCCCTACGCCACCGGCGTGCCCGGGGTCTTCCTGTGCTCCTCCTCGACCCCGCCCGGCGGCGGGGTGCACGGGATGGCCGGCTACCACGCGGCCCGCCGTGCTCTGACGGGCCTGGCCCGCGACCGGCGCCGCGCCGGCGGGGAGGCCGGCTGAGCGCACCGGGGCGCGGGACCGGACGGCTGACCACGCCGGGCGGATGCATCGGGCGGGGATCCGGGTGCAGGAACCGGGTGGACGGGCAGGCCGGTGCGGGGCCTCAGCCGCAGGCGCACACCCCGGCGTAGGTGGTGCCCGCCAGCTCCCGGATCCGCGTCACGTAGCCCCGGGTCTCCGCGAACGGGGGGATCCCGCCGTGCCGCAGCACCGCGGTGGGCCCGGCGTTGTAGGCCGCCAGCACCAGGTCGATCTCCTCCTCGGCCGTGGCCGGCTCGAGGCCGGCGACCATCCGCCGGAGGTCCTTCAGGTACCGGCCCTGGGCGCGGATGGCGTCGCGCGGGTCGAAGGGGTCCCCCCGCCCGTACCGCGCCCACGTCCCCGGCATGAACTGGGCGAGGCCCTGGGCCCCGGCCGGGCTCACGGCCCGGGGGTCCCAGCGGCTCTCGACGTCGAGCTGGGCGGCGACGACCTGCGGCGGCAGCCCGGAGAACTCGGCGGCGGCCAGGACGTCCTCGCCCCACGGCTCGGGCACGGGAGCGGTGCGGCTCGACCCGCCGCCCCCGGGGACGCCCGGGCCGAGGTCGGAGGTGTTGGCGTGGATCAGTCCGCCCGTGCCGATCAGCAGCAGCAGCACCGAGGCCAGCAGGAACCACGAGGAGCTGCGCGCGGGGCGCTCCCCGGGCGGCTCGGCCTCCGGGCGTGCCGGCTGCAGGACGGTGGAGGACATCCGTTCCAGGCTAGGAGCGCCGGCGCGGGCGGGTCTGCGGCCTCTTGGGGGGACAGCGGTCCGGGACCGCCTACGATGAGGGCGTGACCGCCGAGATCATCGCGACCCTCCTCACCGCCGTCCTGCTCGTCGTCGGGTGCCTCGGCGTCATCGTCCCGGTCCTGCCGGGCTCGATCCTCATCGTGGTGGGGCTGCTGGTCTGGGCGCTCACCGTGCAGGCGGTGGAGGGCTGGACGGTGCTGGCCGTCGGCTCCGTGCTGGCGCTCACCGGGATGGCCGCGAGCGCGGTGCTCACCGGCGCCCGGCTCAAGCAGCGGCAGATCCCCAACCGCTCCCTGCTGTACGCGGCCGCGGGCGCCGTGGTGGGGCTGTTCGTGATCCCGGTCGTGGGGATCCTCGTGGGCTTCTTCGTCGGCCTGCTGCTGAGCGAGACCGCCCGCCAGCGCGACCTGCGCACCGCCCTGGACTCCAGCTGGGTGGCCCTCAAGGCCGCGGGTCTGGGCATCGTGGTGGAGTTCGGCTGCGCGCTCGCCGCCTCCAGCGTGTTCGTCCTGGGCGCCCTGGTCCTCTTCCTCACCGCCTGAGCGGTTGCGCCGCCCGCGGCGAGGGCCCGGGCACCGGGGTGCCCGGGACCTCGCCCGTCCGGCCGCGGCTCAGCGCCAGGGCAGGGGCACGACCTCGACGTCGTCCCCGGCGGCCACCCCGCCCGGGGGCACCACGACGATGACGTCCGCGTGCGCGAGGCCGCGCAGCATGTTCGCGCCGACCCGGTCCCGCGGGGCGACCTTCCCGTCCTGCAGGTAGCCGGGCACCAGGGCGGTCACCTTCTGGCCCGGCAGCTCCTCGGCCGCGGGCAGCGTGCGCGTGGCCGGGGCCGGGTCGCCGTGCAGCTTGGCCAGCAGCGGCTGGGCCACCGTGAACATGCTCGTCATGGCCGCCAGCGGGTTCCCGGGCAGCCCGACGACGAACGGCCCGTCCTCGGGCAGCCGGGCGAGGAACGTGGGGTGGCCCGGGCGCTGGGCGAGACCGTCCAGGAGGAAGACCGCCCCGAGCTCCTCCAGCGCGGAGCGCACGTGGTCGGCGTCGGAGTGCCCGGTCCCGCCGGTGGTGATGACCACCTCGGTGCGGGCGTCGAGCACCGAGGCCATGCCGGAGGGCGCCTCGGTGAGGGCCGAGAGCATCGCCTTGGCGGTGTCCTCCACGCGCCGCAGCTGGTCCACGGACCCGCCCAGCATCTCCACGAAGGTGGGCAGCTGCGGGCCGAAGGCGTCACGGACCTGGCCGGGCTCGGGGATCCCGTCCTCGACCACCTCGCTGCCGGTCAGCAGGATGGTCACGCGCGGGCGGCGGCGGACCGGGAGCATGTCGTGGCCGCTGATCGCGGCGAAGGCGATGTGCGCCGGGTTGAGCAGGCACTGGCCGCGCAGGATGACGTCCCCGGCGGACACCTCCTCGCCGGTGCGGCGGATGTTCTGCCCGTAGGGGATGTCCTCGGCCGAGGGGGCGTGGGCGGCGATGGTCAGCACCGTGCCCTCCTCGGACAGGTGCGCGTACTCGTCCCGCAGCACCGCCCGGGCACCGGCGGGGACGAGCCCGCCGGTGACGATGCGGGTGGCCTCCCCCGGCTCCAGGTTGAGCACCGGGCGGTAGAGCTCCTTCGGGGGGATCGTGAGCATCTTGCGGGGGTCGGTCTCCACGGGCTCCGGGAAGACCACGGTCCACGGCTGCGGGCCGGCCACCGCGTAGCCGTCCATGGCGGAGGAGGCGTAGTGCGGCACGGGGATCGGTGCGGTGACGTCCTCGGCGAGGACCTCGCCCAGGGCCTCCTGCAGGGGCAGCCAGTGGCTGGGCAGGGCGGTGGCCACGTCGTAGGAGAACTGCCGGGCCCGGTGCCACTCGGCGTCCTGGACGGTCTCGACCTCCACGGGCGCGGGCGCGGGGGCGTCGTCGTCCTCGATCACGGGCAGCGCGTGCGTGTAGGGGCTGTTGGTGTCGTGGGGCAGGGGCAGTCCGGACATCAGTTCTCCTCGGGAGTTCGGCGGGCGGCGGGGACGAGGTCGCCGACGGCGCGGAGGGCGCGGCGCAGTGCGTCGTGCTCCTCCTCGCCCGCGGCGACCGCCCGGGCCACGTGGTAGCCCAGCAGGTAGGCGGTGGGCGGGACGGCCGGACGCACGGTGCTGTGGGCCACCCGCCCGGTGAGGCCCAGCACGGCGTCCAGCGGGAGCTCGGTGTCGGGGACGTCCAGGGCGGCGCGCACCGCCGCGAGCCACCGCTCGAGCGTCTCGTGCTCCGCCGGGCTCAGGTCCTTGGGCATGCCGTGCTCCTCCCGGGCGGTGGGGCCGCCCGTTCGTGGTCAGGTCAGGTGGTGCCTCCGCACATCGTCCCACGTATCCACGTCCGCGGTGGCGTCCTCGGCCACGGTGACGTCGTGCAGGCCGAGGTGTCGCACGAAGGAGAACACCGATCGGTCCGCGGGGTCCTGGCCCGCGTACGCGGCGCGCAGCGCCTCCGTGCGGTACAGGGCCGCGAGGGGCTGACGGCGGCCGTCGGGCGGGACACTGATGTGCCCGTCCGTCCCGGGCACGCTTCTCGCGCCCTCCAGGAGGAGCGGGACGGCACGGGCCACCCCGGGCATGTCGCAGGCCAGGACCAGGGTCCACGGCGCCTCGGGCAGCGCTCCGAGGGCGCGCAGGCCCGCCGCGATGCCCGCGGCCGGCCCGGAGAACGGCGGGTCCTCCCGGGCGCGCAGCACGCCCGCGGGAACGGCGAGCTCCGCGGGCCCGACGACGACCACCCCGGCCGCCTCCCGGACCGCGTCCAGCGTGAGCTCCACGAGGGTGCGCCCGCCCTGCCGCAGGCCCGCCTTCGGCCGCCCGCCCAGCCGGGCGGAGCGGCCGCCGGCCAGGACCACGGCGGAGAAGACCGGGTCCGGGGTGGTCATGGGGTCATCCGCCGGCGAAGGGCGGTAGGACGTCGAGCACCGCCGCGTCGGTGAGCACGGTGGCCGGGTCGGGGCAGGCGATCCCGTCGAGCAGGTAGCTGGAGCGGGCCAGCACCGCCGTCA
>NZ_WOGU01000022.1:0-33609 GCF_009735315.1 Kocuria sediminis | reverse complement strand
CCCTACCAGTGGTTCCTCCTGCACCTGGTGGTGGCCGCACTGTTCGCCCTGGTGTGGCAGACCCTGGTGGGTCAGGGCCCGCTGGAGAAGGTCGTGGGCACCGCGGTGAAGGCCGCCCGCCGGGCGGTGCTGCACGGCGCCCCCGCCCACCCGACCTAGCGGGGCGACAACCAGCCGACTGGAGGTGCTCAGTCCTAAGACCAGCGTTCGGACAGATCGCGGTAGATCGCATCTCAAAGCGAGAATCAGCAGCCTGCCCTCCCGGAGGGCACAGACGATCTGATCATCGCCCACGGGCACCCGCAGGTGCCCGACCGGATCCACCTGTAGATATGGGCGGCTATCGGCCGCCGACTGCGAAGACGGCCTTGTAGTTGGGGGTTCCTTTCCACAGCGCACTGCGGCCGGCCCAGGGCGGAGGATCGGCCGGCTGGGTCGTCCGGGGCCATGGCATGTCACGGGCCTCGCCGTGTCGGCGGGTCCGGGAGTGACCGTATGTGTTGGATCGCCCGAATCCGATGGTTCAGAGGGCCGTCTGGGCAGGGGGGGCTGTGCGGGCGGGGGTGATCCGGACGGTGGCGTGTTGCAGATGGGGCACATGGTGGCGGAGGTGTTCGGCCACGGTGCTGGCGAGGTGGTGGCCGGCTTCGACGCTGAGGGTGCCCTCGACGGCAACGATCACCTCGGCTTCCAGGCGGTGTCCGCTCCACCGGGCCCGGGCCTGGTCCACCGCCTTGATTCCCGGCAGGGCGGCGGCCTCGTGCTCGATCAGGTCCAGGGTTCCGGGTTCGACCCCGTCCATGAGTCGGCGCACGACCGTGCGCATCGACCCGACCAGCACCGCGATGATCACCGCGGCGATGACCAGGCCGATGACCGGGTCCACCCACGGGAGCCCGAACCGGGCGCCGATCACGCCGAGCACCACCGCCAGGGAGGTCAGGGCGTCGGTGCGGGCGTGCTGGCCTTCGGCGATCAGGGCCGCTGAGCCGATGCGCCGTCCGGCCCGGATGCGATAGCGGGCCACGACCTCGTTGCCGGCGGCCCCGACGAGGGCGGCGGCCATGACCCACCCCAGATGGGTCATGTCCTGCGCGGTGGTCAGCGCCCGCACCGACTCCCAGATGATCAGCGCGGCCGAGGCGGCGATCACCGCCCCGATGAGCAGCCCGACCAGGTCCTCGGCCCGCCGGAACCCGTAGCTGTAGCACCGGGTGGGGGCCCGGCGGCCGAGGCGGAAGGCGATGATCAGCGGGATCGTGGTGGCCAGGTGCCCGAGGTTGTGCACGGTGTCGGCGAGCAGGGCGACCGACCCGCTGAGCCAGACGATGACGATCTGCAGCAGTGCCGTGGTCCCCATGCCGGCCAGGCTGATCCAGGCGGCGCGGATGCCGATGGCACTGGACTCCTCGGCGGTCCGGACGGCCTCGGTGTGGTCGTGGCTGTGCGGGAGCAGGGCGTGCTTGAGCCACGCCCAGCCGCCGTGGTGGTCATGCCCTTCGTCATGGCTATGGCTATGGCTATGGCTATGGCTATGGCTATGGCTATGGCCATGGTTGTGGTTGGGGCTGTGGCTGTGGCCATGATCGGGATTGGAGGCGGAGGTGGCGCCGTGTTCGTGGGTGTGCTGGGCGGGTTTCACCATAGGAGCATACCTACGTAGATACGCAGGTATAAAGGCGTAGCTAGAATGGTGCCGTGCACGATGAGCTGGTCCACCCTGCCCCTGATGACGAGCATGCCCGGATTGCCGCGGAGACCTTCCGCATGCTCTCCGATGCCACACGGGTGAAGATCCTCTGGGCGCTGTTCCAGGGGGAGTCCAGCGTGAACGCCCTGGCCGAACTGGTGGGTGCTGCGCCCACGGCGGTGAGCCAGCACCTGGCCAAGCTGCGTCTGGCCGGACTGGTCGAGAGCCGGCGGCAGGGCACCTTTGCCTACTACTGGGCCACCGATGCCCACGTGAACCGGCTGCTGGCCGAGGCGCTCTCGCACGCCGAGCACATCACCGGGGCCGCCCCGGCAGAGGCCCCGCACAGCCACCGCGCTACGGGCGCGGATCGCAACGGGGCACGGACTTCGTGAACCTCACCTGCCGGACCGTAGTCACCATACCGACGCGACCCCTCGTGTCGCCGGACCCCCGATGTCCTGAACCGGCCCACTGACACCACCCAGCAGGACCACTGCCCCGGCGGGCACAGCACAGTTCCCCTTTTGTCCACGGGGACCGGCTGAGGCGCACCGCCTGGTTACGCAGGAAATGTATTGGCTCATCTGCCGTGTACCTGGGGAGGGTCGTAGTGTCAGAGGCATGAGGGGGAAACACAAGAGCCCAGAGTCCATGGGGAACTCGAGCCTCGCGGTAGCGATGGTGGTGTATGGAAGCGTGCTGGCGGGGTTGCTCCTATATATCTTCTGGAGGGGGGCCGTCGACCTGAGGTTGGCGCTCGTCCTCGCCGTCGTGCCGGTGGCGCTGATCCTGACCTGGCTGTGGTCGCGCATGCGCTGAACCACCCCTCCGGGCGAAGCTCTGGCAGGGCGCACAGCTGAAGGCCGGACGTGGCGCGATGTGCTGCCGGCATCTCCGTCTCAGTGGGCACGTTCCGGAACAAGCGGGCTCAGATTGGGGAGAACGAGATGCCCGCCGGGAATAGGCGCCCTACCCAACCCGCAGGAGTGCTGGGGGCGTCGGCCGTCCGTCAAGTGTCCGTGGTTCAAGCGCGGTCCTGTCGCGGTCTGTCACCGGAAGAGCACTGGCCGAAAAGCGTGTGACCCCGGACGGTTATTCGCACCGGACGGCGGTATCGGGAGGAACGACGTCGGAGACGGTTCACTGGGCGGTGGGTTCGAAGGTCACCGGATCCCATGTGGGCAGGATGTGGGCCGGGACCATCCCGCTAGGGGCCGGGTCACGGCGGCGTCGACGCCGAACAGGTGCCGTTTGCCGGTGGTGGCGGCTTCTGCCGCGGCGCCCCTTTTCCGGTTCCTGCCGACGGGCGGCACCGCACGGGGCCGGTTCTACAGCTGGTGTTCCGAATAGCGGCGGAGGTCGCAGCTGCCGCTGGGTCAGGAGCGTACTAGGCGGGCGATGGCCTCGGAGGCTTCTTTGAGCTTGGCCTCGGCGGCGTCCTCGCCGAGTTGAGCGGCGTCTAGGACGCAGTGCTTCATGTGGTCGTCGAGCAAGCCGAGGCCGACGTTGCGCAATGCGGAGGTCAGGGCGGAGATCTGGGTGAGGATGTCGATGCAGTATTGCTCCTCGTCGACCATCCGGTGGATGCCTCGGGCTTGGCCCTCGATGCGCTTGAGGCGGGCGAGGTAGCGGTCCTTGTCGCTGATGTAGCCGTGGGTGGTGTGGCACTCGGTGTCGGTGGGCTCGGGGACCGGGGTGGTGTCCATGGTGGTGTTTTCGTCTTTCCGTGGGTGTCGTATGGGGGCGGCGGCTCCGGGTCAGCGGTGGAGCTGGCCCGGATCCGCCGGCCCTAGGGGTGCTGGGTGGGATCAGCCGGTCGCGTACTTGGCGGGGTCGGCGTCGAAGGCCGGGCCGCAACCGGGGCAGCAGAGCCAGTATCGCTGGCCCTGGTAGTCGCGGACGAGCCCTGCGGCCTCGGCGTTGGCCTTGACGACCTGGTTGCCGGGCATCACCGGGCACTGGGCCATCTCGTCGCTGGAGATCCCAGTTCGGTCGTCGTTCGCCAGCCCATGGTGATGGGTGTGCTCGTCGTGGTGGTGGTTGAGGTCGTGGTGGCACATACGGGGTGTTCCTTTCGATCGGTGGGGTGGTTCAGGCCTCGACCGGCTGCCGTGCCCGGAGGCGCGGGGTCGCCGATGACGGCTGGGGGGCGATGGCCTGGCTGGTGAAAGAGCGCAGACGCAGGCTGTTGGTGACCACGAAGACGGACGAGAAGGCCATGGCTGCCCCGGCGAGCATGGGGTTGAGCAGTCCGAAGGCGGCCAGTGGGATGGCTGCGGTGTTGTAGGCGAAGGCCCAGAACAGGTTCGTCTTGATTGTTCTCAGCGTGCGTCGGGAGAGCCGGATCGCGTCCGCAGCGGCCCGCAGGTCCCCGCGCACCAGCGTGATGTCAGCGGCCTCGATGGCCACATCGGTGCCGGTGCCCATGGCCAGGCCGAGATTGGCCTGGGCCAGGGCGGGGGCGTCGTTGACGCCGTCACCGACCATCGCCACGGTCTTGCCCTGTCCCTGGAGCTTCGCGACGACGTCGACCTTGTCTTTGGGGAGCACCTCGGCGATGACCTCGTCGATGCCGACCTCTGCGGCGACCTGGGCGGCCACGGCCTGGTTGTCCCCGGTGAGCAGCACCGGGGTCAGACCCAGCTCCTTGAATTGGGCAATGGCTTGGGCGCTGGTGGGCTTGACCTCATCGGCGACCACGAGGATGCCGCGCGCTTGCCCGTCCCAGCCGATCGCCACCGTGGTCTTGCCCTGGGCCTCGGCGGCCTGTTTGGCCTGGCGCAGATCGTCGTCGAGGTGCTGGGCCCACTCGGCCAGCAGGGCCTCACGCCCCACCAGCACGGCGTGGCCGTCCACGACGCCCTGGACCCCGCGGCCTTCGATGTTCTCGAAGGACTCCGGGGTGGGCAGCTCCCCGACCTCAGCGGTGGCACCGGTGGCGATGGCCTGGGCGATGGGGTGCTCGGAGGCGTCCTCCAAGGCACCGGCCAGACGCAGCAGATCGGTCCGGTCCACGCCGGGGGCGGGGATCGCCTCGGTCAGGGTCATCTTGCCGGTGGTGACGGTGCCGGTCTTGTCCAGCACGATCGTGTTGATCCGCCGGGTGGATTCCAGCACCTCGGGTCCTTTGATGAGCACGCCCATCTGGGCGCCTCGACCGGTGCCGACCAGCAACGCGGTCGGGGTGGCCAGGCCCAGGGCGCAGGGGCAAGCGATGATCAGCACCGCCACCGCGGCGGTGAATCCTGCCGAGAGGGGGAACCCGGCCCCGATCCACGCCCCGAGGGTGGCCACGGCGATCGCGATGGCGATGGGCACGAAGACGGCCGAGACCCGGTCGGCCAGACGCTGGATCTCGGCCTTGCCGGATTGGGCGTCCTCGACCAGCTGGGCCATCTGCGCCAGCTGCGTGTCGGCACCGACCCGCGTGGCGGCCACGGTGAGGCGGCCGCCGGCGTTGACGGTGGCGCCGGTGACCGTGTCCCCTGCGGCGACCTCGACCGGTACCGACTCACCGGTGAGCATGGAGGCGTCGATGGCACTGGTGCCGGAGACGACGACCCCATCGGTGGCGATCTTCTCCCCGGGGCGCACGATGAACTTATCCCCCACGGCCAAGTCCTCGATAGGGATGCGTTGTTCGCGGCCTTCGCGCAGGACAGCGACGTCCTTCGCGCCGAGCTCCAGCAGGGCGCGCAGGGCCGCCCCGGCCCGGCGCTTGGAGCGTTTCTCGAAGTAGCGGCCGAGCAGGATGAAGGTGATCACGCCCGCGGCGACCTCGAGGTAGATGTTGCCCAACCCGTGGGAGGGGGAGATGGTCAGCTCGAAGGGGTGCACCATCCCGGGTTGGCCGGCCGTGCCGAAGAACAATGCCACGATCGACCACAACAGAGCCGCGGTGGTGCCCATCGAGATCAGGGTGTCCATCGTCGCCGTGCCGTGGCGCAGGTTC
This sequence comes from Kocuria sediminis, assembly GCF_009735315.1. Lineage (NCBI taxonomy): Bacteria > Bacillati > Actinomycetota > Actinomycetes > Micrococcales > Micrococcaceae > Kocuria > Kocuria sediminis. The sequence goes on along the minus strand of NZ_WOGU01000022.1, from coordinate 27,964 downwards.
AGCCACGCGGCCCGGTGGAAAGGCCAGCCGGCCCACACCACCACGGGTGCGGCGAGCACGAGGGATGCGAAGCCCCAGTAATCGAACTGCAGGGCGGGAATCATCGCCATCGCAATCACCGGCACCGCAAGTACTGCCCCACCGATTAGACGCTGCCGCAGGGTGCGCAGCTCGGCGTCCTCCGCCGTCGTTTCCTCGGCCGATGCCACGCCGGGGTCGGCCTGCCGGGGTGCTGGTAGGACTGCGGTGTAACCGGTTTTCTCTACCTCGGCGATCAAATCCTGCGGGTCGTACCCGGCCGGGGCGCTGACGCGGGCCTTTTCCGTGGCGTAGTTGACGCTGGCGCTCACGCCCTCGAGCTTGTTGAGCTTGCGCTCGATCCGGTTGGCGCACGAGGCGCAGGTCATCCCCCCGATCTCGAGCTCGACGTTGGTGCCCAGCGCCTGCGGCGGGGCCGAGGATGCAGACATGCGGTGCTTCCTTCTCTTGATAGGGGCGCCACCGATCCGGTCGCGACGCTCTCAGTGGTGAGCCGGGAACGGGTCAGTGCCCGCCGTGGCCCTCGGCTGTGGTGTTGGCCGAGGGCATGGTGCCGGCGGCCCCGGTGGTGTCGAGGGCGAATTGGGCGGTGTGGACCTGCCCGTCGACCTGGAAATCGAAGTAGAGGTAGTAGCGGCCCGGGCTCGGGGCCGTGGTGGCGAACACGACGTCGGGCCCGGACACCTCACCGGCGACCGGCTCAGCACCTTCGGGGTGGGTGTGCAGGTAGGCCAGGTCCCCGGCGCGCAACGCGACCAGGTGCCCGTAGGCACCTAGGTAGGGCTCCAAGGTGGTGACCGGCTGTCCGTCACGGGTGACGCTGATGGTCAGTTCCGCGGTGGATCCAACGGACAGATCACCCGCCACGGAGATCTGATATCCATCGACCTCATCGGTGGTGGACGCCTCCGGTGTACCCGGGGTGAAAGCCCCGGCCACGTCCACGGTGGAGGTCAAGGTCAGGTTCTGCCCCGCACCGGTCGGCACGATGTCGGCGTAGACCCGGTACGTGCCGGCCGCTTCCCACTGCCAGGGCAGCGACCAGCGCCCGGCCTCATCCATCACCGGATGCACGTGGCGGAACCCGGCGGCATCGGAGCGCACCACAATCAGGTGCATCTGTCTCTCGTGAGAGGTCTCGAACTCAGTCACCGGGGCCCCGTCGGGGCCGGTGATGGTCAAGGACAGCTCCCCGGGGTCCCCGGTAGCCCCGGGCGCGGAGAGCTCCTGGAGGAGGTAGCCGTTCTGCTCCATGCTCACGCCCTGAGGGGTGTGTCCCGCCCGGCTTCCGGCGGTGGTCTCGGCCGGGTCCTGGCCGCTGTCGGTGTGCTGGGTCATCTCGGTTCCTTCCGCCTGCTGCGTCCAGGCCGACACGGTCGTCTCTGGCACTACGGCTCCGGCCGCCGCGAAGGCCCCAGTGAACACCACCGCCAGCCCTGCTGCGTAGGCCCCTAGCCGCGCGGCGGCGTTCACGCCGACCGCGCTGCCTGGTAACCGGCCTCCTCGACCGCGGCAATGACCGCTGCCTCGTCCACCGGCTGATCGCTGGTGACGGTGAGCTGGCCGCTCTGGTGGCTGACCTCCACCCCGGTCACGCCCGCGATCTCCTGGACCTCCTCGCGCACCGACATCTCGCAGTGTCCGCAGGTCATCCCGGTCACCTGAAACTGAGTGGTCGTCATGGTCTCATCCCTCCCGACTTTGTACCCCTAGGGGGTATGTGTACAGGTACAGGTTTACCCCCCGGGGGTACCTGTGTCAAGGGTTGCCAGAGGACGAGGAGCGGCCGGCCGAGGGGGAGACGGTATGGGCACGGCGGGTTCCGTCGTGCTCCGTCCGCGCGCTGCCCCGGGGATGTGAACACCGCGGGGAGCGGGTCTGGGATGCGTGCCGGGGCCACAGTCGCACCAGAGGGACAGCGGTGCCCTGGCTCGGTTCTCACTCCCTTTTGGATCTCGAACGCACTCGTTGAGCTTTTCTCAAGACGACGTGAAGATTCCCTAAAGCTTGGTCTTCCAGGCCCTTGGAGAGCTGATTTCCCGGGCCCCGAGGAGCACACTTTGCAAGTGAGAACCCCCAGTTCTCATCGGCCCGTAGATGGGTCATCGGGTGCCCCGGCTCTGCTCCCCAGAGGCTGGGGCACCCGGCATTAACGTGAAGAGCTGGCCGGGCCCCGGGAACCCTGCGGGCCTGGGGCGGCCTCGACAATCCTGCGCTGTGTTGCCTCGTCCTCGGACCGTGCTTCGGCCCTGTGGGGCCCGCCTGGTCTGCCTACGGCCCGGGGATCTTTATGGGATCTTGAGAAACGCGCAACAGGCTCTCCAGGCCGGACGCCCACCCTGGGAACAGGACGTTCCCGGATGCAACGGGAGGTCATGGTCAACAGGGGGAAATGTGAGTACGAGAGCAAGAGCGGGAGGGCCTCCGCCGGCCGGCCTTGAGGGCGCGGTGGTCCGGCCCACACACCGGCTGGTGGGGATCGATGCGGCGCGGGGGCTGGCCCTGGTCGGGTTGATGGCCATTCACCTGCTACCGGCCTGGAACGAGGAGACCGGGGAGGCGAGCTGGTCGTGGCGGCTGTTCTCAGGGGACTCGGCGGCCCTGTTCGCACTGCTGGCTGGGGTGGGACTGGCACTGACTTCCGGGGGGCGGCACCCGCACGAGGGCAGGACGATGGCCGCTGACCGGATCGGCCTGGTGGTGCGCGCGCTGCTGATCGCGATCGTGGGGTTGGGGATCGGGACGCTGATGTCGGAGGACCCGCCCGCCTACAACATCCTGATCTACTACGGGGTGTTCTTTCTGCTGGCGATTCCGTTTCTGCACGCCGGCCCGAAGGTTCTGTTCATCTGCGCGGCGCTGTTCGGGGTGGTCTCCCCGATGCTGATGCAGGGACTCCAAGATGGGTTGCCCGCCTTCGTCTCCTACAACCCCACGTTCACGGATCTGCTGACGCAACCTGGTGCCACGGCCTCCCAGTTGTTGCTGACTGGGACCTACCCGGCCCTGCCGTACATGACCTATCTACTGGTCGGACTGGGACTGGGGCGGTTGAACCTGCGCAGAACGGAGGTGCAAGCCCGACTGGTCGTGGTGGGAGTGGGACTGGCGATCTTCGCCCAGACCACCTCCTACGTCCTGCTCTATGCCTTCAACGGCTACCAGCGGTTGCTGGAGGCTTCCTCGATGGGCGAGCACGAGCTCGATGACGTACTGGTCTGGGGTCCGGACTCGCTGCCCACCGAGACCGTGTGGTGGCTGGCGATCGCCACCCCGCACACCAACACCCCGGTGGCGATCGCGGCCAGTCTCGGGGTGAGCCTGGCGGTGCTGGGCGTTTTCCTACTGATCAGCCCGAAGATCGGGGCATGGCTGTTGCCGCTGTCGGCGATGGGGGTGATGACCTTGACTCTCTACACCGCTCACCTGGTGGCGCTGTCCTTCGAGGTCCACTACGAGTTGCCCTACCTGTGGTTCATGGTCCACCTGGCGGTCGCGGCGTTGTTCGCGGTGGCCTGGCACCGCGGTGTGGGGCAGGGGCCGCTGGAGAAGGTGGTTAGTACCAGTGTCAAAGGCACCCGCCGGCTGGTGCTGGGTAGGCCGGCCAAGAACGGCCACGGATAGCCCGAACCGGCAGGCACGTCATGACCGGTCGTGCCCGCCGCAGCAGACGCGCTCTGTGCGGCAGGCACGGCCCGCCGTCGCCACCCCACGATCTGGTGATGATGCTGGGATCAAACCGGGGGCGTGTGGCGGGGTAGGTGAATCCGGAAACTGGTCCCGCGCCCGGGGCCGCCGCTGGCGACCTCCAGGGTCCCGCCCTGGGCTTCGACGAGGGACTTGCTGATGGCCAGTCCCAGGCCGGAGCCTCCGCGGTGGGCCTCCCGGCCGGAATTGGCGCGGTAGAAGCGTTCGAAGACGTGCGGGAGGTGCTCCGGGCCGATGCCTTCCCCGGTGTCGGTGACGGTGACGCTGACGGCCTCCGGGGTGTGGTCGGTGCGCACGGAGACGGCACCGCCGGATGGGGTGTGGCGCAGGGCGTTCTCCAACAGGTTGCCCAACACCTGTCCCATCCGTTCCCGATCGACTAACACCGGTGTGGCCTCCGTGCCGGTGCTGATGGCGGTCACCGAGACGTCTTGGGTAGCGGCATCTTGTTGGACGGCCGCGACCGCCTGGGCTGCCAGCCGGCCCGGGTCCTGAAGAGTGAGCTGCAAATGGGTCATGCCTTCCTCGGCAGCGGTGAGCTGGCGGATGTCACGGGCCAGCCGTTCCAGCCGGGCGATCTGGGCGTAGAGGATGCCGGTGGTCCGTTCGTCCCACTCGACCACCCCGTCCTCGATGCCCTCCAGGTGTCCTTTGAGGCTGGCCAGAGGGGTGCGCATCTCGTGCGCCAGATCGGCCAGCATTTGCCGGCGGGTGGTGTCCACAGCGTCGAGCTTGGCGGCCATGTCGTTGAAGGACCCGGCCAGGGAGTCGAACTCCGGGCCCAGCTTGGTGGAGGTGACACGCACGTCGTAGTTGCCCACGGCCACCTCCCCGGCGGCGGTGCTGAAGGAGGCCAGGGACCGCCCGATCGTGCGGTAGAGGTAGAAGGTGAGCATCCCGGCGATGTAGAGCGCCGGGAGTCCTCCGATGGTCAGGGCGGTGAGACTCACCGAGCGGAAGGCGTCCTCCAGGTGCACCAGCCCGAGGGCCTCATCAGCGTGCCCGGACTCGACGAGCTCGTGGTAGAACATGCGCGGCCCGATCAGCACCGCGGTGATCACCACGATGATCAGCCCGATGGCCAGCACCGCGGTCTGGGCCAACATCAGCCGCACCGTCAACGGGCTCCAGGACCAGCGCCGGGCGCGGGAAGAGACGGCGGTGCTCATCGTCCGGTGCCCATTCGGTAGCCGATCCCACGAATCGTGTGGATGAACCGTGGGCTGGCGGCCTCGTCGCCGAGCTTCTTGCGGATCCGACCGATGTGCACATCCACCAGGTGCTCGTCCCCGGTCCAGTGCGTGTCCCAAACCATCTCCACCAGCTGCCGACGGGAGAGCACCAGCTGCGGGCGGGCAGCCAGACACAGGAGCAGGTCGAACTCGATCCGCGTCAACGCCACCGGTTCCCCGGCCAGATGCACCTGACGGGAGTCCTCGTCCACCACCAGCTCCCCGATCACCAGGGCTTGCTGAGCTGACCGGGAGCCAGCAGCGGATGCGGCGCCTCCCGTGCGGGCCCGACGCAACATGGCTTGGACCCGGGCCACGAGCTCACGCGGGCTGAACGGCTTGGTCACGTAGTCGTCAGCGCCCACGGACAGACCCACGATCTTGTCCACCTCGTCATCGCGGGCCGTGAGCATCAGCACGTAACAGTCCGAGAAGACCCGCACCTGGCGGCACACCTCGATGCCATCGATCCCCGGCAACCCCAGATCCAGCACCAGCACGTCCGGGGTGAAATCGCGCACCGCTGCTACGGCTTCGGTGCCGTCGTGACGCACGGCGACCTCCAACCCGGCCTTGCGCAGATACTCCGCCACGAGCTGCGCCAGGTCGGTCTCGTCATCGACCACCAGGATCCGGCCGGTCGGGGGCGTGGGCATGGGGGCTCCTTGATCAGTGGGTGGGGCCGTGCGTGCGGCTCCGGGCGTGAGGTGGTCCGGCCGGTGCAGTATGGCCGACGTGCCGGTGACGAGACGTCTCGCCCGGCCCTGGTGCCGGTGACGTCATGGATCCGGCGCCTCGGGCTTCTCAGCCCGCGGGCCGGAAGCACCCCGGCCTCGTTCACGCGGACACAGCGGGAGACCAGGAGTAGGGGCAGGGTGATGCCGGGAGGTCGTGGTGGGCTGGCCGGGAAGGAGTGCCCTGAGATCCAGCGAACGCTGCGCGTGGGCAGACACCCATAGATCCACTAGCTCTGCTCCGGCCACCCACGGCAGTACATCGGTCGCCAGAGCGGACAGCGCCGCGACATGGGACGTAGCGCTGGTACCTGCCTCCACGTGCATGGTGAGACAAACGCCTCCTGGGCCGTCGCGTCCGACACCGTCGTGGACCGCGAGGGCCGGCACCAGGGACGGGGCCACGGAACCTTCCACATGGACGGAGGTTCTCAGTGCCGCTGCCACCGTCCAGGTGCACATATCGCTCCTTCCGCCACACATCGGTCAGGACGAGGGCATCCGGCCGTGGTCCCACCGGCCAGAGCCGGGCAGGAGCAAAAGCCTGGCCATGGAACGGCGCCACAGCCTGCCCCGCGGCCATCGACCGCAAATCTGCGTTGGTGGGCGCGGTGGACCTGTCCTGAAGCCCAGTCTGCGGCAGAGCCGGAAGGATATGAGTTATTCATGCACGCTGCCCGGGAAAACGGCGTCCAACGGCGGGGCGGCATCTCGCAACGTCGCCACGCCAACGGTTCCCGGTGCATCCCGCCCCGGATCCCGGCCCGCCCCCCCTTCAACGAGGGGCCGACTTCTCCAGGGTCATCTTCTCCAGGGTCATCGGAGCTGAGGGCGTTGGCCGCTGGAGGGTGGTCAGGGACTGTGCCGGGTCTTGTCATCCGAAGAACACCGCAGCCTTCCCAGCTCTACATCGAATGGGGTCATCGTCGACATCAAGGCGGTTGAGCGCAGACAACTCCAGTGGGATGCACCCGGGATGCCGGCACGACAACGGCCGGCTGCCTTGATACCTAAAAGTGCCCCCAGGCGTGGATCCCGGGGGCGCGGAACCTGTCTGGCCGGCCAGGAACCGCGCACCCGGAATCGGTGTTTGCGTGCGGTCAGCGCACGCGGATGTAGACCGGGCCGGTGCCCACGTTGACGCTGTCGACGACGGTGCTGCCACCGTTCCAGCCGCCGTGGACGGCCTTGCCGCCGCCGATGTAGACGCCGATGTGGGCTGTGCCCATGCCGCCATCGGCGTAGTAGACGAGATCGCCGGGCTGGGCCTGGCCGGCGGAGACCCGGGTGCCGAGCGTGAAGTAATCAGCCGGCCACCCGCGGAAGTTGATCCCGGCCGCCCGCAGGGCGTTGCTCACCGCTGCGGTGCAGTCTTGACCGGTGCCTAGTTGTCCCATGGCAGCGGAGGCGATGGTCGCGCTCTTGCCGGAGGGCGAGCTCAGCGAGGTGACCGTGCGCTCAGCGGACGGAGCGGCCGGCGTAGCTGGCTTTGGGGCAGAAGCGACGGCGGTCCTCGGGCCAGCCTGCGCGGCTGGTTCCCGGGCGGGAACCGCCACCGGGGCAGGCTCGGTGACAGGCTCCGGGACCGTCTGGACGACTGGTTCTTGAATAGCTGCTTCTTGGACAACTGGCTTCGCGGCGAGTGTGTTGGCCGGTGCGTTGGCCGAAACGGGCGTGGCGGCCGGCGCCGGAACGGCCCCACCGGGTGCCACAACGGCCGGAACATCGAGCTTCTGCTCGGTCTTCTTATGCTCGGCCTTCTTCTGCTCGGTCTTCTGGTCGGTCTGCTTCTCGGCTGTGGTCACGTGGGCGACCGGCTCCAGGGACGGGGTGGGCGCTGCGGTGGGGGTGGCGGCAGCGACGGCCGACAGCGGAGCCTCAGCGGAGGCATCCGGGGCCGGGGTGGCCTGCACCGAGACGGTGGTGGCCAGGGCCAGGCCGGAGAAGGCGGCGACGGCGGCCACGGTGCGGGCCTTGCCGGTGAGGAGGGAGGTGATGCCGTTGGGGGAGGTCAGGTCACGAGTCATGAGGAGTTGTGCAGGCTTTCTGGCGGGCCGGGCGGATCTGCCGGAACGGTGCGGTGACAGCACGGAGCACCCCGCTCGGGGGCGCAAGATGTCGCGGGGTCCGGCAGAGCGGGCCCCGGATCAGGAGCACCGCGCACGGCGGAGAAGTGGAGGAACGGTGGGGTGTCTGCAGGGGAGGAAAAACTCACTCGCGAGGCAGGAATTCCCTGGATCAGCAGCTGCAACGACCGGGGCCCTCCGCAGCGACTCAGGCCGTTGCGGAGGGCGCACCGGGTCAGCGGTAGGTGTAGTACCCGTCCACCGGCATGGCGTTGACGGAGTGGACGAAGGTGCCCTGGGCGGGGTTCAGGGCGGAGATCATTTTGCCCCCGCCGATGTAGATGCCGATGTGGGCCCCGCCGTTCTGGGAGACGAGGTCTCCGGGCTGCGGGTTGGTCGTGGGGGTGGCCGCGGCGATCTGCTGGAAGCTGGTGCGGGGGATCTCGATGCCGTTCTGGGCGTAGGCCCACTTCGTGAATCCGGAGCAGTCCCAGGCGCCGAAGGCGGTCCCGCCCCAGACGTAGCCGGTGCCGGCGCCCTGCATCGCGGTGCCCACAATCCCGGACGCGCCGGTGATCTCGGTGATATCCGTCGACTGGGTGGACACCGTCGCGGTCGAAGCGCTCTGCTCAGGAGCCGCCGAGGCCTGGGGGGAGACGGCCTGGGGGGCAACGACGGCCCGGGGGGCTGTCGAAGAGTAGGCCGCCAGAGCGGACGCGGGGGCCGAGTAGGCAGTGGCGGTGTCCGTCGGGACCTCGGCGTAGGCCTGAGCCGGGGCGATGGAGCCGATCACTGCCGCACCTGCGGCAGCCGCGACCGTGGTGGTACGCACCAGGGGCGAGGTGGTCTCGGCGCGGTGGCGGGCAGTACGGCGCTTAAAAATGGTCATGGGGTGTGTTCCTCCCTTTGCCTACGAGGTGAGCTGTCGGATGCGGGTGGGAGACACCCGGCCGCCCCGGACGCATGCGTTCCGGGTGACTTAACCCCTAGGTCCCGGACCCCAGGACCGAAAATGGTTCCCCCGCTTCTGCCAAGCGATTTCTCTTCAGGAACCCCGAGCACCGGCAGAATTCGGCGATGTGCACGAGGGCGCCGACCGGATCAATCAGCGGCACGCAGTGGACAGTAGCCCACTCATAACGAAAGTGTCACGTTTAGATCACGGCCCGGATTCTTTCTTCGGCCGGGTCTGAAAGCTTTGGCTGCCGACTCTGAAAAGGCCCGGCCCAGAAGCCGTGGGTTCGTCGCTCCTGTGGCTCCGCATCACGACTGGCGTCGCATCCAATGCCGTGTGACTAGGGGAAATGGCGTCAGTGCACGGCCCTGCATGGACACCACCCCCCAGGGCGAGGGGGTTTTGGGTCGTGGGCGGCCTTCAGTATCACGAGGGGTGGCACGGAGAAGACTTTGAGGATTCCTTGAGCTTTCCTTCAGATTGAGAAGTTTCGGGGATGCCGTTCTGGGCCGCGCAGCGCGATTTCTTCATGAAAACTCCATAATTGCCCGGATCCCCGGCGGAGAAGGCCGCCCGAGGGAGTAGCGCTGTGCGCCACTGTGGCCTGGATCTTCATCAAATCTTCAAGAATTTGGGGCGCGCCACACGGAAAAGGCAGTTTACTGTCGATGGTATGGCGGGCTGGTTCCGGCTGGTTCGTCTCCTCGAGGAAGCCGACGAAGGAGCAAGCCATGACCCATCACGTGAGTGCGATGCTGGAGGCCTACCCGAAGGACCTCGGCGGGGTGGACAAGGGGAAGCTGGCCGCCTGTATCCAGGCCTGTTTCCAGTGCGCCCAGACCTGTACCGCCTGCGCGGATGCCTGCCTGTCCGAGGACATGGTCGCCGAGCTGACCAAGTGCATCCGCACCAACCTCGACTGCGCGGACCTGTGCGAGGCCACCGGACGTGTGCTCTCGCGGCACACCGGCTACGACGCGAACATCACCTTGGATGCGATCAAGGCCTGCCAGATGGCCTGCAAGGCGTGTGCAGATGAGTGCGAGCAGCACGCGTCCATGCACGAGCACTGCCGGATTTGTGCCGAGGCCTGCCGGCGGTGCGAGGCCGCCTGCGCCGAACTGGTCGCCTCCCTGGGCTGAGTCTCGCCTCCCACAGACCCATCACCCGGGCGGCGGGGGCGGTGAGGACACCCGTGGCCACCGGGATCGGCGTCACGGGCCGGATCTCCTCTGCGGAGGGGGCCACCGCCATGACGCACCCGCCGCCTGGGTGATGGCCCCCTACCGGGGGTTCCGTGGAGAGCGGCTTCCGCGGGAACTTGGCCTTTTCTGCAGGCTCAGACGCTGACCGGCGGATACCCGTGACGGGTCTCCGTCGGTGAAAGAGGATCCTGATGGGCTGATCGGGCCCGCCCGGAGGCGGGTTTCCTCTTCCCCCGCTCCCTGTTCAGTACAGCTCTACCCGCGCGGCTTGGGCGCACGTCGGGCACGGGCGGATTGCCGAGGCCGGCACATCGGGGTCGAGCTTCTTCATCGTGGAAAAGAGACATCATCATGCGTTCCACCCAGTTCCTTGGCCGCCGCACTACGGCCGCCGCCTCCACCGTTGTTCTTGCGACCGCCCTGCTGGGCGGGGCCACCGCTCCGGCCCTGGCCCACGGGCCGGGGAGTACCCCGGTCGCGTCCCCCGCCCAGGACCCGTCCACGGTGGAGATGCTCCAGCCGGATCCGACCTCCCCGACCGCCTACGACTTCGGTGAGACCCTGGCCGGGCTGGAGGGCGAGCAGCTGGAAATCACGTTCCTGGCCGAAATCATTCCGCATCACCAGGCCGCGATCGAGATGTCCGAACTGGAGCTCGAGCGCGGGGTCAGCCCGGACATCCGCACGCACGCGGAGAACATCATCGCCAACCAGCAGCACCAGATCGACCAGTTCACCCGGTGGTTGGAGGAGTGGTACGGGCTGACTCCCGAGGAGGCCATGGCCCAAGCCCCCGAGGAAGCCCAGGAAGAGATGAAGGTCCTGGAGGAGGAAACCCAGACGATGATCGAGGAACTCTCGGCCGTGGAGGCCGGTGAGGACTTCGATGTCGCCTTCGTGCAGAAGATGATTCCGCACCACCAGGCCGGGATCATCGAGCTCCTGGAGCCGCAGTCCCGGGCCCCGCACGCCCAGCTGCGGGTGGCAGCCGCCGCGGGGATCACCACCCAGCAGGCCCAGGTCGCCGATTTCCGCACCTGGCTCGCCGGCCGCGGCTAAGAACCGGGCCAGCACCGAGGCTCTGGCCTCACGGAGGACTGAGCTCATGGCCCACCGGTTGCCACCGGCCACGGGCGGGGGCCTCATCCAGATGGATGAGGCCCCCGCCCGTGGCCGGTGATGCCCCGACTCGTGCGCCCCGGGCGCACAGTGGAGGCCTGATCGAGGCGAACCCGCAGATATCAGCCCTGGATCTGCTGCAGCAGACGCTCCATTTCCTGGATCTCCGCTTCCTGGTCCTCAATCACCTTCTGAGCCATCTCGATGGCCTGCGGATTCTGACCCTCGGCGACTTCCTCCTGGGCCATGTCGATGGCCCCGCGGTGGTGGGCGGTCATCATGGTCAGGTACATCTCGGCGGCCTCGGTGCCCTCGGCGGCCTCCAACTCCTGCATCTGCTCCTCGGTCATCATGCCCTCCATGCCTGCACCGGAATCGGAGCCGTGGTCCATGCCCTCCATACCACCGGACTCCATGCCCTCCATACCACCGGACTCCATCGAGGTGGGCTCCCCCCAGGTCTCGAGCATGGTCTTGAGCTGGTCGATCTCCGGGCCTTGGGCGGCGACGATCTTGTTGGCCAACGCCTCGATGTCCGGGTCGAGATCGTCCTTGGCGAGCATCACCTCGCTCATCTGAACGGCCTGCTCGTGGTGGGGAATCATCATCTGGGCGAACATCGTGTCCGCGTCGTTGTGCTCCTCCGTGACCGCCTGGGCGGACGTGGAAGGAGTGGTCGTGGCGGTGTCCGTGCTCCCGGTACCGGCCGCCGCGGATGTGGTGGTCTCCGGTGCCTCACCGGCGGTCTCTTCGCCGCTGGTGCCGCAGCCGGCCAGGGCCAGGGCAGAGGCCAGGGCCAGAGTGCTCAGGGTGGTCGAACGCTTCATGGGTTCAGTCCTTTGCTTTATGGAGGGGTGGGAAATCGGTGGGTCAGTGGGTGGGGGCCGTCGCGGGCCGCTTCGATAGGGCGGCAGCCCGGTCCTCGGCATCGGTGGCCGCCAGGTGCGCTGGGTCCAGGTCCAGGCGGCGCAGCAGCTGGGCGTTGAGGGCGACGACAATGGTGGAGACCGACATCAGCACCGCCCCGACGGCCGGGGACAGCACGATCCCGGCCGGGGCGAGGACGCCGGCGGCCAGGGGCACGGCGATGATGTTGTAGCCGGTGGCCCACACCAGGTTCTGGATCATCTTGGTGTAGCTGGCGCGGGAGAGGTCGATCATCGACAGCACGGCGCGGGGGTCGTTGCCGGCCAGGACCACTCCGGCGGATTCCATGGCCACGTCGGTGCCGGCCCCGATGGCGATGCCGACCTCGGCGCGGGCCAGGGCCGGGGCGTCGTTGACGCCGTCGCCGACCATCGCCACGGTCAGCCCGCGGGACTGCAGTTCGGTGACCTTGCTGTCCTTGTCCTGCGGGAGGACCTCGGCGAAGACCTCGTCGATGCCCAGGTCGACCCCCACGGCGTCGGCGACCTGGCGGGCGTCGCCGGTGATCATGGCGACCTTCACCCCGCGGTCCTGCAAGGCTCGGACGGCCGCGCGAGATTCGGGGCGCACCTGGTCCTCCAGGGCCAGGGCGCCGATGACCTGCCCGTCGCGCAGCACGTGCAGGACCCCGGCCCCGCGGTCGGTCCACTCCCGGGTGGCAGCGGCGATCGTGGCGGGGGTGGACAGGCCGAGTTCGCGCAGCATGTTCGGTCCGCCCACCATCACCTCGGCGCCATCCACGCTCGCGCGCACCCCACGTCCGGTGGCCGATTGGAAGCCGGTGCCGCGCAGGCCCAGGCGAGTAGCTTCGGGGTGGGCGGAGGCCGCCCGCACGATGGCTCGAGCCACCGGATGCTCGCTGTCGGCCTCCGCGGCGGCCGCGAAGGCCAGCAGCTCTGCCTCGGAGGTTCCGGGCACAGCGGCAGCGCCGGTGACCGCGTGGGCGCCCTCGGTGAGGGTGCCGGTCTTGTCGAACAGGACCACGTCGATGGTGCGCATCCGCTCCAACGCCATCCGGTTCTTGATCAGCACCCCGGCCTTCGCGGCGCGTTCGGTGGAGATGGCGATGACCAGCGGGATGGCCAGCCCCAGCGCGTGCGGGCAGGCGATCACCAGGACCGTCACGGTGCGCACCACCGCATCATCGGGCTGGCCCAGCAGGGTCCAGGCGATGGCGGTCAGCAGCCCGGCGGCCAGGGCGAACCAGAACAACCAGGCCGCCGCCCGGTCGGCCAGGGCCTGGGCGCGGGACGAGGAGGCCTGGGCGTCGGCGACCATCCGCTGGATCCCGGCCAGGGCCGTGTCGGACCCGACGGCCTCCACCCGCACCCGCACCGTGTTGTCGGTGGCCACGGTGCCGGCCACGACCGCCTCGCCCACCGTGCGGGAGACGGCCTTGGACTCCCCAGTGATCATGGACTCGTCGAACTCGGCCGACCCGCCGATGATGGTCCCATCAGCGGGCACCCGGGCCCCGGAGCGCACCAGGACCACATCGCCCACGGCCAGCTCATGAATCGCAACGGTGACGGTCTCACCGTCGAGGACCTTCTCGGCCTCATCGGGCAGCAACGCGGCCAGGGCGTCCAGGGCGGAGGAGGCCGCGCCCAGGGCGCGCATCTCCATCCAGTGGCCCAGCAGCATGATCACCACCAGCAGCGCCAGCTCCCACCAGAAGTCCAGGTTGAAGCCGCCGATCCCCAGGGTCGTCACCCAGGAGGCGAGGAAGGCCACCGTGATGGCCATGGCGATGAGCAGCATCATCCCCGGCTGGCGGGACTTCAGCTCGGTGAGCCCACCTTTGAGGAACGGCATCCCACCATAGAAGAAAATGACCGTGCCCAGCACGGGCGGGATCCAGGTCGAGCCGGGGAACTGGGGTACGTGGTAGCCCAGCAGGTGCCCGACCATGGGGCTGAAGATCACCACGGGGACCGCCAGCACGAGACTGAGCCAGAACTTGTTCTTGAACATCGCCGTGGAATGCCCGGCGTGCTCCCCGTGGGCGTGGACCACGTGATCCTCATCGAGGCCCGAGTGGGGGTGATCGGCGGGCATGGCCTGCCCGTGGGTGTCGGCATCGGCGTGGCGCCCATGGCTGTGGTGGTCCAGGGGCTGCTCCGGGCCGTGGCCGGGGTGCTCGTGGCCCGGGACCGCGGGGCGGGGATGGCCGTGGTGGTGCGGGGTGCTCATGATGTGCTCCTTCCGCGCAGGCCCTGCAGAGGGGCCGAGATAGTAAGTGGGCTCGTCAGGCGTTGACGAGGGTGTAGCCGGCGTCCTCCACGGCCGCGCGGACCGCCTCCACGGACAGCGCCCGATCGGCGGTGACGGTGACCGTGGAGATCCCCCCGGCCACCAGGTCGATGTGCACCTCGCTCACCCCGTCCACGGTGGTGAGCTCCTCGGTGACGCTGCTGGCGCAGTGGCCGCAGGTCATCCCCTCCACCTGATAGGTCGCGGTGGATCGACTCGGCGTTGTCCCCTCCGCAGGGGTGGTGTGGTCGGTGGCCGGGGCCGGGGCGCAACAGGCGCAGCCGGCGGAGGCCATCGGCAACGGGGAGCGGGTCGGATTCGTCATCTCAAACTCTTTCGATCGGTGCGGGTGGTGAGGGCCGGGAACGCCCTGACCACCCCCAGGTATATACCCCCTAGGGGTATTGTGCAAGAGGGCGGGGTCATGCGGCGGCCCTGGCCTCGCGGGTGCGGTGCCGGGTGGGGCGGGGCAGTTCCACGGTGAAGACCGACCCGGCCCCGGGCCCGGAGGAGGTGACGCTCAGCGTCCCGCCGTGGGCCTCGACCAGGGCCCGGGAGATGGTCAGGCCGATCCCGGAGCCGCCGTGGTCGCGGTCGCGGGCGGTGTCCCCGCGCCAGAAGCGTTCGAAGACCTGGGGGAGGTGCTCGGCGGCGATCCCGTCACCGGTGTCGGCCACGACCAGGGCGAGCCGGTGCGGGCCGTGGGTGGTGGCACTCACGGTGACCGTGCCGCCGGGTGGGGTGTGGCGCAGGGCGTTGGTGAGCAGGTTGCCCAGCACCTGACCGATCCGCTGCCGGTCCACCTCCACGACCCCGGCGGAGTCGCCGACGTGCAGGAGCAAAGTCACGCCCTTGGCGGCGTAGGCCTCCCGGTGGGTCTCGGCCGCGGTGCGCAGCAGCTCCTCGACGGGCTGTGGGGTGCGGTCCAGCTCGATCCGGCCCTCCTCGGCCCGGGAGACGTCGTGGATGTCCTCGACCAGCCGGGTCAGGCGCGCCAGCTGGTCGGTCATCAGCGCCCCGGTGGCCTCGTCCCAGTGGGCCACCCCGTCCTGGAGGGCCTCGCAGTAGATAGCAAGCACCGAGATCGGGGTGCGCATCTCGTGGGCCAGGTCCGAGAGCATCCGCCGGCGGGTGTCCTCGGTGCGCTGCAGCCGGGTGGCCATGGTGTTGAACGCGGTGGCCACCGCCTCCACCTCGGCCCCGGCCCCCAGGGCCGGGACCCGGGTGTCATAGCGCCCACGGGCCATGCCCTGGGCCGCGGCGGTGAGGGCGCCCAGAGGCCGTTGGAGGCGGCGGGTGAAGAACCAGGTCACCGCTGCCGCGCACACCGCGGCGGTGCCCAGGGCCGCGCCCAGGATGATCAGGTTGGTGTCGCGGTAGGCCTGCTCGACATGGAACAGCTCCGGGGAGTTCTCCGCATGCCCGGCCATGATCAGATGCTCATGGAAGATCGGCGGGCCAACCAAGGACGCCACGACCACCGCGGCGAGGATGCTGGCGGCCACCACGATGACCTGGGCCAGGAAGAACCGGGAAGCCAGCCCCCGGTTGCGTCGCCGGCCGCTCACCGGGTCACCATCCGGTAGCCGACCCCGCGCACGGTGTCGATGAAACCGGCCTGATCCTCACCGAGCTTGCGGCGCAGGTGGCCGATGTGCACATCCACGAGCCGTTCATCACCCACCCAGGCCGGGTCCCACACGGTGTCGATGAGCTGGCGACGGGTGAGGGCCTGGTGCGGGCGGGCGGTGAGTGCGGCCAGCAGGTCGAACTCGGTGCGGGTCAACGCCACCGGCTCACCGCCCACCCGGGCCTCGTGGGCGGTGAGGTCGACGGTCAGCTCCCCGAACACCCGGGCCGGCTCCACCGCGGTCACGGTGGTGCGCGGACGGCGCAGCACCGCAGCCACCCGGGCGACGAGCTCGCGCACGCTGAAGGGCTTGGTGATGTAGTCATCGGCCCCGGCGGCCAGTCCGGCCAACTTGTCGTCTTCGTCCCCGCGGGCGGTGAGCATCAGCACATAGCACTCGGAGAAGCCCCGGATCCTGCGGCACACCTCGATCCCGTCCAGACCGGGTAATCCCAGGTCCAACACCACCACGTCCGGAGCCTGAGCGCGGGCGGCCTCCACCGCCTCCGGCCCGGTGTGGGCGGTGGCCACGTCATAGCCGGCGCGGGTGAGATAGGTGGCGATCATCTGGGCCAGTGGCTTCTCGTCGTCGACCACCAGCACCCGTCCGGCCACCGCATCGATGCCAGGATTCATGCCTTCAGTGTCCCTCTCGACCCGGCACGCACCGGCGCTGATGGCTGGTCCCAGCGGGAATCTTCGCCAAACCTTCAAGGAAAATGCCGCAGGCCCCCTTCCCGGGCGATCGACAATGGGGGGTGGTCCTCGCGAGGTAACGCGAGGCGGAAAGGACCCATGAACCTCCTCACCCGCAGAAGCCTGGTCCTCGGCGGCCTCGGCCTCCTCGGTACCGGCGCCCTGGCAGCCTGTGCGTCCCCGGCACAGACCCCGGCACCGGCCGAAGCGAGCAGCCCCGGGACGGCGATCACCCACGTGCACGCCATCACCCGCGACACGGTGACCGGAGGCGGGGCCGGGGCAGGGACGATCCTGCTGGCCACCCATGAGGGCCTGTTCCACCTGCAGGACGGGGAACTGACCCAGATGGGTCCGGTCGTGGACCTGATGGGCTTCACCGTCACCCCCGAGGGCCGTTATCTGGCCTCGGGCCACCCCGGGCCCGGCACCGACCTGCCCGAGCCGGTCGGGTTGATCGAATCCACCGATCAGGGCCAGACCTGGCAGGTGCTCTCCCGGGGCGGAGAATCGGACTTCCACGCCTTGGCCGCCGGCCCGACCGGGGTGCTCGGCTTCGACGGCCAACTGCGCGCCAGCTCCAACGGCCGCAGCTGGAACACCCTCGAGATCCCCTCCGCTCCGGCCGCCCTGGCAATCGCCCCGGATACCGGCACCGTGGTGGCCACCACCCAGGACGGGGTCCTGCGCTCCGCCGACAACGGGGCCACCTGGCAGACCCTGGGCACCCCGCAGCTGATGTCCCTGATCGTCTGGGCCGATGAGAAGACCATCATCGGCGCCGGGATCGACGGACACCTGCTGACCAGCACAGACGCCGGGAAGACCTGGACCACCAGCGACCAACCGCTCGGAGAGATCACCGCCCTGGGCGCAAGCACCACCGCCGACGGTGAGATCGAGGCTCTAATGGTGGCCGACGCCACCGTTCTGCGCACCACCGACGGCGGAAACACCACTGAACAGCTACTCTGACCCGGCTCATGCCCACCCCCGTGTGAGCAGGCGTCCCTGCCGTGCCCTCGGACCCATGCGGACGCGCACCACATCCCTTGACGCGCGCGTCCGAGCAGGGCGGCAGGAATCATCCCTGACCCGTTGATCGGTGCAACGCAAGAGGCCCCTGCAGAGAGCAGGGGCCTCATCAAGGATGTCGGGGCAGGCTACGCGCACTCGTCGTAGTGGTCCTCATGCTCCGCATGCCGGTGACCATCGTGGAGGTAATCCACGTGATCGCCGTGCTCAACGGTCTCATGCCCACAATTCTCACCGTGGGTGTGCTCCGCCTTGGTGTGCTCGGCCTGCTTGTCGTGACCAGCCATGATGATCTCCCTTGGACGACCGAACCCGGAACAGGCCCGTTCATCCAGTGGAGCACCGGCATCAGCATCCGGCAACGCTTCCGCGGGAACACCACAGCGAGAATCACCCTGGCCCACATGCCCGGTGCCGCGCAGGCCTCCCACGCCTTGAGCTGATCGAACAAGCGCATCTTCAGCGCAGACCGAGCAATCGTTGATGGGCCCATGCACACCGATTGCACCAGCAGCCCGGCGCGCCCTTCTCTACATATGGCCCGCTACCAGACGTTTCCCAAGGACCGCGACGATGCACCAAGGGATCCGTCAGCAGCCGTCGAGCCGGTGAGCCTGTCGCTGTTCGCCCTCGGCGCATAGCCCGAGTGGCCATAGCGGTTACCAGCAGGGCGGTCAAGGTGCTGGGCGTTGAGTCCCCGAGGTAGTGGAGAGGGTGAGGCAGTGCCTTTCCTTGGGGGCCCTCTTGGCGCAGCCCGGCAGGGCATGCTCAGCAAGGGAACGTGTTCAGCGGGGTAGAACCCAGATTGCGGTGGCGTCCTCGGAGTCCAGGATGATCCGGTGTTGTGGTGCCACCGTGAGCGTGGCCGCCCCGTCGGGGGTCCGGTCGGTCAGGTGCAGGTCGGTGCCGGGGGTCAAGTCGTGGTGGTGAAAGCGGGTGAGGCGGTGCGGATCGGCGTCGGAGATGCGGGTGATCTGGTAGGCCCCGGGTGGGGCGGTGTCCAGGCGCAGGGCGTGGTTGGGGCGGTGGGGGTGGCCGTCGGCGGAAGGGATGGGGTCCCCGTGCGGATCATGGGTTGGGTGGCCCAGGGTGGTGTCGATGCGTTCGATCAGCTCATCCGAGGCGGCGTGCTCGAGGCGTTCGGCTTCCTCGTGGACCTGGTCCCAGGAGTAGCCCAGGGTGGTAACCAGGAAGGTTTCCAGCAGGCGGTGGCGGCGGACCATGGCGACCGCATAAGCACGGCCTTGACCGGTGAGGTTGACCGGCTTATAGGGCCGGTACTCCACCAGCCCTTGGCCCGCCAGGCGTTTGACGGTGTCGGTGACGTTGGGGGGGGTGGTGCCCAGCCGAGCGGCCAGGGCGGTGGTGGTGATGGGCGGGTCTCCCCACTCGGTGGCCGACCAGATCGCCTTGAGGTAGTCCTGGGCCACCGGGGTGATCTCGCTCAGGTTCATGGGTCCCACGCTACCGGGGGTCATCTCAGCCCTGCCCGGTGACCATGAGTCCGATCAGGGCCAGGTTCAGCGCCACGATCAGGGCCACCACCACCCAGGCCGCCACTCGCAGTGGCACCGGGTTGACGAAGCGCCCCATCAGGGCTCGGTTGCTGCTCAGGGTCACCAGCGGGATCAGCGCGAAGGGAATGCCGAGGCTGAGTACGACTTGGGAGAGCACCAGCGCCCAGGTCGGGTCCACCCCGGCTGCGATGATCACCAGGGCAGGGATCAGGGTCACGGCCCGGCGGATGACCTGGGAGATGTTCCGGTGCAGCAACCCGCCCATGATGGTGGACCCGGCGTAGCAGCCCACCGAGGTCGAGGCCAACCCGGAGGCCAACAGGCCGATCCCGAAGGCGATCCCCACGGCCGGGCCCAGGGCGGCGGTGATCGCCGCGTGGGCGCCTTCGATGGTGTCGGTGCCGGGCACCCCGGCGAGGTTGCCGGCGGCCAGCAGCAGCATCGCGATGTTCACGGAGCCCGCCACCAGCAGGGACAGCACCACGTCCCACCGGGTGGCGACCAGCAGCCGGGGCAGTGCCTGGGGTGGGGGCGGGTTGCCGTGGCGATCCCGGGCCAGGGCGGAGTGGGCGTAGATGGCGTGGGGCATCACGGTGGCCCCGAGCATGCTCGCGGCCAGCAGCACCGTCTGGGTGCCCTCGAACCGCGGGACGATCCCGGCGGCGGCCTCGCCCCAGGAGACGGGGCCGAAGAACAGTCCGGAGACGAACCCAGCCGTGATAATGACCAGCAGCCCGACGACGACGAACTCGAAGGGCTGCTGCCCGCGCTTAGACTGCAGCGCCAGCAACCCCATGGAGACCACCCCGATGATCACACCCCCGGCCAGCAGCGGGATGCCAAAGAGGATGTGCAGGGCGATCGCCCCGCCCAGCACCTCGGCCAGGTCCGTGGCCGCGGCCACGGCCTCGGCCTGCACCCAGTACGCCAACCGCCGCCGGCGCGGCAGGCGCTGCCCCAGCAGCTCAGGCAGGGAGGAACCGGTCACCAGTCCCAGCTTGGCCGACAGGTACTGCACCAGTACGGCCATCAGGTTCGCGGCCACCAGCACCCACACCAGCAGGTACCCGTACTGCGCCCCGGCGGTGAGATTCGCTGCGACATTGCCCGGATCCACATAGGCCACCGCGGCCACAAACGCCGGGCCCAGCAACCACGCCAACGGCTGGCGGCCCACCCATCGACGCCCAGTCGCCGGCGCGTCCATCCCGGACCCGGCCGGTGGTCCCGGCGGTGTCCCGGTGGGTGCTCCCTCCGGTGGTGCCATTCGTGACGGCGGCCTGGGCGTCATCGCTCTCATGGAAAGTTAAGCTAGGCGAACTTTCCGCTTGGGGGAAGTGATCCGTGGTCTTCAGGGACCTCCTCGTGACCTGGCGTTAGAGGCCCGCACGGCCGGGGTGGTTAGGCAGTGAGGCTGGCGACCTCATGGTCGCAGGACCTGGCTGGTCATCGCCGCTCACACCCGATGACCCCTGACCCTCCGACCGTCGATCTGCGCAGGCTTTGGGAGAAGCCCCGTCCCGAACATGGCTTACCGGTATGCCATGAGCCGTCGACGCGCTGACACGAGATCGCGGCCGCAAGCGGCCTCAATTTTCTTGTCCCAGGGGACCGACTGAGGCGTAGCTCCCGGTCACACGCAAAATGTAACGGCTCATCGGTCAAGTACCTGGAAACGGTCGTAGTGTCAGAAGAATGAGGGGGAAGGGCAAGAATGCGGAGACCATGGGGGATGCGGGTCTCGCTATAGCGTTTGTGGTGTTCGGATGCGTACTAGTGGGTTTGCTCACGTATGTCTTCTGGAGGGGGTCCATTGACTTGGTGTTGGCGCTCGTCATCGCAGTAGTTCCGGTTGCGATATACCTGGCGTGGCTGTGGTCACGGATGCGCTGAACCATCGCCGGGCGGAAGTCCTGGCAGAGCGCGCGGCTGACGGCGGAATGGGGTGCGAGGATGTGCCGGCGCCTCCAGATCAGTGGGCACCTGTACAAATGAGCAGGCTCAGCTTGGGCGACATGAGGTATCCGCGGGGAACTGGCACTTGACCCGGCCTGCGGGGTTGCAAGCGACGCAAGTCGTTGGTCAGAAGTCCTTGGTCCAGGACCCGTTCCGGTCGCGGTCTGCGGCGGCTGCCGAGGGCGGCTCGGTGGGTGAGTCTCACGCTGCGACCCACGGCCCGTTCCAGAGGGATTCGCCCCGAGGTTCGTTGCCATGCGGTGGCGAAGAGCGCAACGGTCCCCACCTGGACGCCGAACCAGAGGTAGGGCTGGTCGTAGTGCACTTCGGTGGGCAGAGTCAGCGGGTGGGCCGTGTGCAGGGTAAGGGTCATCGCGCTCATGATCGACAGCGGCAGCAGTCAAGCACCGATCCGATGCCCGGCACCAGCTGAGCCAGCACCCGCACTTACGTTCGCTGGCCAGGATCGTCAGAAGTGACCCCGGCTCAGCGCTTCGGTGCGCTATCGGTGGGGGAGCGGGGGCTGAAGGAGAGGGCTCCACCGTCACGTTGCTTCAGTTCTTCATACCAGCGTGCGGCGTCGTCTTGGGAAGCCAGCTCGGCGGCGCGCTCGGTACGGTCGCCACGGAAGATCGAGCGCAGAACGAGCCAAAAAATGAGGCCGATGCAGATGGACGGCAGCACGGCCGCGATGTATTCCATAGACGTATTGTCCCTCGGCAATCTGGGCGGATGCTGGCGCCGGCTCCGTGCTCAGCGCGACGCACGAGCGCCTGATTGAGGTATTCCACGAGGGCGGGTGGCGCTGTACCACTGGGCGCAGAAAACGATGATCAAGGTGACGTCCACGGCGTCCCCGCCGTAGTACATGATCTGCGCCCCGGTGCGTGCGTCGGTGGATTCAACGCCGGAGGGCGGGTGGCCATAAAGCCATTTGGCCAGGATCGAGTGGACTGTGAGGAACCCGATGAGCGCCGTTGCCCGTAGAGGAAAAGAGCTGCGGTGCGGGTTCGGGTCAATCCCTACTATCGCTATGGTGAAGAGATACCCGGCCACGAGGACGTGGGTGTGGATGAGCGCGTGCAGCCACACTGAGGTGTGCATCAAGTGGTACAGATCAGTGGTGTAAAGCGCCCACAACCCTCCGGCGTTGAGCACCACGGTGACTACCGGATGGGTCAACCCCCGCACAAGAACAGTGCGCAGAAGCCGGGAAAGCTTGCGGGCCTTAGCTACGGGTAGAGCGCGCAGCGCAAGGGTGACAGGGGCACTGAGCGATAGGCACAGTGGCCCAATCATGCCCAATAGCAGGTGCCCAACCATGTGAGCGGAAAAGTTCGTGCGGGCGGCTTCAGCAACCGGCCCTACCAGCCCGGCCCCGGCACAAAAGACCCCGGCGTACCACAGCACGGTGCGGTGGATCGGCCACCGTCCATGGCTTCGGGACGCCCACAATCCCGCAACATAGCCGACCGCAGCCAGGCCCAGCACCATGATTGCGAGGTATCGGGACTGCCGCACCGATAGGTGACAGGTGGGATTTCATGCCGCGAGGGTCACGGCGGGCTTCATCATGGTCTCGTACTCGATGGGGGTCAACCGTCCCAGACGAGCCTGGCGCCGGCGTCGGTGGTAGGTCCGCTCGGTCCAGGTGACGATGGCGATCCTCAACTCGTCCCGGGTCGCCCAGGACCGCCGGTCGAGGACGTTCTTCTGCAGCAGGGCGAAGAAGCTTTCCATGGCGGCGTTGTCCCCGGCCGCACCGACCTTGCCCATCGAGCCGACCAGGCCATGCCGGTTCAGGGCGTGGCCGAATTTCCGTGAACGAAATTGACTGCCCCTATCCGAGTGGACGATACAGCCGGCCACATCCCCGCGGCGCGCGATCGCGTTATGCAGTGCCTGCACCGCCAGGCTGGACTTCATCCGCGAGTCGATGGAGTAGCCTACGATCCGCCCGGAGAAAACGTCCTTGATCGCGCACAGGTACAGCTTTCCCTCCGCGGTCCTGTGCTCGGTGATGTCGGTCAACCACAGCTGGTTCGGCCCGACGGCGGTGAAGTCGCGCTCCACCAGGTCGTCATGGACAGGTGACCCGGGCTTCTTACCGTTCTTCGCCCGTTTCTTCCCGAACGCCGACCACCAGCGGTTGTCCCGGCAGATCCGCCACGCGCTGCGCTCACACATCACCTCGCCGGCGTCCTTGGCCTCGTCGACCAGAAAGCGGTAGCCGAACTCCGGATCATCGTGGTGGGCGTCGAACAGGGCGTTCGCCCGGTACGCCTCGGCCAGCTCGGCAGCCGTGACAGGGTCTGCCAACCACCGGTAGTAGGGCTGGCGGGAGAGCTTGAGCACCCGGCACGTCACCGCGACGGCGATCCCGTCGGCGGCGAGCTCTTTCACGAGCGGGTAGAGCCTTTTCCCGGCAGGTTCGCCTGCGAGAGGTAGGCCGCCGCCCGGCGCAGCACCTCGTTCTCCTGCTCGAGCAGGCGGATCCGCTTCTTCAGCTCACGGTTCTCCGCGGAGTCGGCTCTCGTCACGCCGGGCTTCTCACCGTCCTCGACGTCGGCCTGGCGCATCCACTTCGACAAGGTCATCTCGTGGATGCCGAAGTCCTTGGCGATCTGGGCCAGGGTCACGCCGTCTTCGCGACTGCGGGCCACGCGGACGACATCGTCACGGAACTCTTGAGGGTAGGGAGCGGGCACAGCAACATCCTTCCAGGCCGCCCTGCAGGCAAGCCAGATCGGGTGTCACCTATTCGTGCGGCAGTCCCATCCGAACAAAGCCCCACTGATGAAGCTGTGATCGTGACTCATCACGGTCACCATAGTGCAAACCGACGGGACGGTGGACTGGACGTGTTGGCCCTGAGCTTTGGACCGCATGGCCATCCGGTGCTCATGCAACGCCGCTGAGATACGCGGCGCAGCAGGGCGCAGCCACTGTCCAGAGGCGCCACTTCCCGATGCTGGTCCCGATTGTTGAGCTTGAGTAAAGGCGCCGTGTAGATACCATCAAACCTGGTCAAATATGGCTTCACGCCCTATTTCCCGAGCTGGAGAAGACGTAACTTTCAGATTGAGGACCCCCAGTTCTCATTGGCCGGTGCCCCGGACAGTCCTTCCGGGTCAGCGGTGTGAGGGTGCCCTGGTTCGGCCTCCCCCGAAGCCAGGGCACCCTTTAAAACGAACTTGCGTGACCTTAGCGTCATAGAGATGACGGCCACCATAGGTTCTCCACGCAGAAGCCGACAATGCGGCACCAAGCTTTTATTTTGTTGTACCGCTTATACAGCCATTGGCTTTTACCAACGGCGCAGGGAATCCCTATGAGGAATTGAGGTGACCGGAGCGGGAGGAGGCGCCGGCGTAAGAATCTCACTCCGGCTGGCCCCGAGTGAGCCGGCGAAGGTTCGCTACTGCCTGGGGATGCTGGAAGCGTTGACATGCCTGACCGTGTCTACCGCTGTCACAAACCACTCGGGTGCTGGGGCTGAGATCAGTCCGTGGGTGTGCGGCGGGGCAGATGGATGCGGAAGCTGGTCCCGCGCCCGGGTCCGGGGCTGGTGGCCTGCAGGGTTCCGCCATGGGCCTCGACCAGTGATTTGCTGATGGCCAAGCCCAGTCCCGAGCCGACACGGTGAGCTTCCCGACCGGCGTCGGCGCGGTAGAAGCGCTCAAACACGTGCGGAAGGTGCTTGTCGCTGATGCCTTCCCCGGAATCGGTGACGGTGACGGTGACGGCGTCTGGGGTGTGATTGGTGTGCACGGTGATGGATCCACCGGGCGGGGTGTGCCGCAGGGCGTTCTCCAGTAGGTTGCCCAGCACCTGCCCCATTCGCTCCCGATCCAGCAGCACCGGGGCGACCCCCCTGCCGGTGCTCAAGGATGCGACCGACACATCCTTACCGACTGCGTCGGGCTCAATGGCCGCGACCGCCTGGACCGCCAACTGCTCAGGGTCTTGAGGGGTGAGCTG
Source organism: Kocuria sediminis (assembly GCF_009735315.1). Taxonomy (NCBI): domain Bacteria; kingdom Bacillati; phylum Actinomycetota; class Actinomycetes; order Micrococcales; family Micrococcaceae; genus Kocuria; species Kocuria sediminis. The sequence continues at coordinate 2,911 of NZ_WOGU01000022.1, read as the reverse complement.
CAAGCCGGTCGTGCCTTCTTCAGCGGCGGTGAGCTGGCGGATGTCGCGGGCCAGGCGCTCCAGCCGGGCGATCTGGGCGTCCAGAATGCTCGTGGTCCGATCATCCCACTCGACCACCCCGTCCTCGATGCCTTCCAGATATCCTTTGAGGCTGGCCAAGGGGGTGCGCATCTCATGGGCCAGATCGGCCAGCATCTGGCGGCGGGTAGTCTCCACGGCGTCGAGTTTGGCGGCCATCTCGTTGAAGGACCCGGCCAGGGAATCGAACTCCGGACCCAGTTTCGCCGAGGTCACCCGCACCGCGTAGTTGCCAGCGGCTACCTCCTGGGCAGCGGTGCTGAAAGAGACCAGGGACCGACCGATCGCGCGGTAGAGGTAGAAGGTGAGCAACCCAGCGATGTAGAGGGCCGGCAATCCACCGATGGCCAGAGCTGTCAGGCTCACCGACCGGAAAGCGTGCTCCAGATGCACCAGCCCGGCGGCTTCATTGGCGTGGCCGGCTTGGACGAGCTCGTAGTAGAACATTCTTGGCCCGAGGACCACCGCGGTGATCACCACGATGAGCAGCCCGACGGCCAGTACCGCAGTCTGGGCCAGCATCAACCGCACCGTCAACGGACTCCAGGACCAACCGCGGGCTGTTGTGGCAGGGCTGCTCATGTTCCGGTGCCCATCCGGTATCCGATCCCGCGGATGGTGTGGATGAACCGGGGGCTGGTGGCCTCATCGCCGAGTTTCTTGCGGATCCGTCCGATGTGCACGTCCACCAGGTGCTCATCCCCGGTCCAGGCCGTGTCCCAAACCATTTTCACCAGCTCTTGGCGGGAGAGCACCAGCTGCGGGTTGGCCACCAGGCACAGGAGCAGGTCGAATTCGATCTTGGTCAGTGCCACCGGCTCCTGGCCCCGATGCACCTGGCGGGAGGCCTCGTCCACCACCAGGTCCCCAATCACCAGCTTCTGCTCGCTGTGCTGCGCGGTCGTAGGAGAGCCGACGTCTCGAGTACGCGCCCGACGCAGCATGGCCTGTACCCGGGCTACGAGCTCACGTGGGCTGAAGGGCTTGGTCACGTAGTCGTCGGCGCCCATCGACAGGCCGACGATCTTGTCGACCTCATCATCACGAGCAGTGAGCATCAGCACGTGGCACTGGGAGAAGACCCGTACCTGACGGCACACTTCGATCCCATCAATACCTGGCAATCCAAGATCAAGCACCAGCACATCTGGGTCAAAGGCACGTACGGCTGTGACGGCTTCGGTGCCGTCGTGGCGCACAGCGACCTCGAGGCCGGCCTTGCGCAGATACCCCTCGATCAATTGCGCCAAGTCGATCTCATCGTCGACCACCAGGATCCGACCGGTCATGGGCGGGGGCATGTGGGCTCCTTGATTCGTGAATGGGGGGGGGTCAGTGTTCGGTCCACGGCATTTGAAGACCGGCGATCCGACTGGGTCAACGAGGTCTCCGAAGAGGGGAGTGGGGGAGTGAGCGTGTCAACATCATGCAGGCCAACTGGTCGTAGCTTAAGCGGCTTTGAGCACCGGCATGTGGGAGCGCGCCAATGATCCGAATGGTGTTATCGACCCGGATCGGACATGCAAACGACTGCACATGGGGGGACACCGCAGCGCGGAAGTGGGGGCATCCCAGACACGTCATGCATTGCTAATGTGAATTCGGCGAGCATTGGGGGGAGACACGGGCTGGTGTTCCGGATGCTGCGCCCACGGGCTGGTGTCCCGTGCGCCACTTGAGATCTGGGGGATCCCACGGCGGTAGGCGATGTGCCGACCGCCGAACGATGAGGCAGCAATTGCCGAACCGATGGGGGAACACATGCTCAAGTACCAGGCCCACGCGGACAGGCTGGGCAAGATCGAGATTCCGATCAGCGGCATCCGGGTGACACCAATGGACTCCAACGAGTTGCACCAGTGGATCTCGCAGACATGGGAGGAACACCGCAAGGCCGTGATCCTGGGCCACAATCTGCACAGTCTTTACACCTGGGAGATCAACCCGACGTTCCGTGCCTTCTACGACAAGGCAGAGGTGGTGCTGACGGACGGCTTTCCCATTCTGAAGATGGCCAAGTGGTGCTCCGGGCGCCGGCTCAGCGCCAGGCGGCACCGCCTCGGCACCATGGACTGGCTGCCCGGCCTGATGCGGTGCACCCCGGTGCGGCGCGTTGCGGTCATCGGCGCGAGCCCTGAAAGCAACGCGCGCACGGTCGAACTGCTGCGTGCAGAGGATGCAGAGCGCACGGTTGAGGGTTGGTCTGGCGAAGGGTGGAATCCGGGGCTTGAGGACCACATCGTGCAGGCTGTGCAGGAGTTCCGGCCGGACTTCGTCATCGTGGGCCTGGGCATGCCGCTGCAGGAAGAGTTCCTGAGCCGGCACTGGGAGAAGCTGCCGACGGCGATTTACGCGGCCGTGGGGGGAGTGATCGACCAGTACTCCGGTATCCAGAAATCGGCCCCGCGCTGGCTCGGACCCCTGGGCTTGGAATGGGCCTACCGGCTGGCCACCCAACCGCGGCGGCTGGGTCACCGGTATCTCGTCGAACCGTGGATCCTCGCCTATCTCCTGACGACCAAGGCTCTCCTTGCCGGACGCCGCAAGGGTGGACGTCAGGTCTTGAACCGACCCTGAAGGGCGGGCCGAGACTGACAGTCCTGGCCCACCGCCTCGAGGCGGCCCGCAAGAACAACGGTGAGTCAGTACGACCGGCCCGCGGACCGGAACGGAACTTGGCTTCCGCTCCGGTCCGCGCCGGTCGTCTCCAGGAGGTCCAGCATCGCGTCCTCCTCATCCTCCCAGGTGGGGCGGGTGCGCCGGCGCTGCGGTTTCGGGCGCATCAGGGACTTCAGGTGCGGGGGCATGTCGTCGGCCATCTCCATCTGCCGGA
>NZ_WOGU01000021.1:10300-38148 GCF_009735315.1 Kocuria sediminis | reverse complement strand
CCACCGGCGGCGTCCTCGTCCCCTCCGAACACCACATCGGCGCCTTCCACGACTGGATCACCGACAAAGTCGGCGACGTCGTCGGGACGACACAGCGCTAGACCTGCTGTTGAGCACGACGTGTCGATCCCGGTCCGGAGCGAGTGAGGAGGAGAACAGGAACGTTCCTGTCCTCGCCTGTGGTGCCGCTCGTGCAGCGGCACCACAGGACCGAGCGCCTGACCACCTCGTGGTGGGAGGGTTCCTGGACGGCGAGGCGGGGAGCCGAATGCCGGCGTCGGCGTCCGAGGGGATCAGATCTCGACGCCGGCACCGGCCCGTCCGCACGCCGTGCGTCTGGAGAGACCAGAACGCGTATGCGCACCACAACATCATCGAGATTTCGGACAGCGCGGAGGTGGATCCCGCTCCCTCCGCTCCGTGGGACGACCCGTTCGTCACCACATTCCGGAGCGGCCACCGCCTACACTTTCCATACGACGTCTCATCCTCAGATATTCCCTGGAAGGGATCATGATGAGTACTGAAAATCTTCAACCAAGCGGATCGTCGGACGTGAACGCCCAGGCCTGTCCCGTCGACGACACGACGCACCTCCACGAGGCGGAGGCCGAGGAGACGCAGATCCTCGGCGAGCTCAAGGAGGGGGTCGAGGAACGGCGCAGCTCGCTCGGGGAGGAGCTGGGGGGCCTGGACAAGGTGATCGTCGGCGTGACCGGCGCCCTGGTCATCGCCTTCGTGATCTGGGGCTTCGTCGCCACCGACAACCTCTCCACCGCCTCGACCGCGGCGCTGGGCTGGGTCCTGGAGAACACCGGGTGGATCTTCGTGCTGCTGTCCTCCCTGTTCGTCGCCTACGTCCTGTGGCTGGCCCTGGGACGGTTCGGCAACATCCCGCTGGGCAAGGACGGTGAACGGCCCGAGTTCAGGACCGTCTCGTGGATCTCCATGATGTTCGCCTGCGGCATGGGGATCGGCCTGATGTTCTACGGCGTCGCCGAGCCCCTCTTCTACTACATCTCCCCACCGCCGGCCACGGTGGATGCCGGCACGGCCGAGGCCGTCGAGACGGCCATGGCCACGTCGCTGTTCCATTGGACGCTGCACCCCTGGGCGATGTATGCCGTCCTCGGGATCGCCATCGCCTACAGCACGTTCCGGCTGGGCCGCAAGAACCTGCTCTCCGAGGCGTTCGTGTCCGTCTTCGGGCGGCGGGCGGTCGACGGAGTCGGCGGCAAGATCATCAACATCCTGGCCATCTTCGCCACACTCTTCGGCTCCGCGGCCTCGCTCGGGCTCGGCGCCCTGCAGATCGGCAGCGGCCTGCAGTTCAACGGCGTCGTGGGCGAGCTGGCCACCCCGCTGCTCGTACTGATCATCGCGGTGCTCACCTTCTGCTTCGTCGCCTCCGCGGTGTCCGGGATCGAACGCGGCATCCAGTTCCTGGCCAACACCAACATGGTGCTCGCCGTGGTCATGGCCCTCATCGTCTTCGTCGTGGGACCCACCCTCTTCATCCTCAACCTCATCCCCAACGCGATCGGCTCCTACCTCCAGCAGCTGCCGGAGATGGCGGCCCGCACCGAGGCCTCCGGCGGCGAGGAGATGCGCGCCTGGCTGTCCAGCTGGACGATCTTCTACTGGGCCTGGTGGATCTCCTGGACCCCGTTCGTGGGCATGTTCATCGCCCGCATCAGCCGCGGGCGCACCATCCGCCAGTTCGTCACCGGGGTGCTGCTGGTGCCCTCCGTGGTGTCCCTGCTGTGGTTCGCCGTCTTCGGCGGCACCGCCATCCACATCCAGCAGGCGGCGAACGCGACGCCCGATCCCGACGACGGCATCGCCACGGTCGTCGACGGCGTCCCCACCATCTCCTTCGACGGCGCGATCTACGACATGTTCAGCAACCTCGGCGCCCCGCAGGCGCTGACCGTCGGCCTGGCGATCCTGGCCATGGTGCTCACCGCCATCTTCTTCGTCACCGGCGCCGACTCGGCCTCCATCGTGATGGGCTCGCTCAGCTCCCGGGGCAGCCTCGAGCCGTCCAAGCCCGTGGTGATCTTCTGGGGCGTGCTGATGGGCGGGGTCGCGGCCGTCATGCTCCTGGCCGGAGGAGACACCCCCGCGGAGGCGCTGGGCGGTCTGCAGCGGCTCACCATCGTCGCCGCGCTGCCGTTCGTCCTCGTGATGTTCGTCCTGTGCATCGCCCTGACCCGCGACCTGCGCGCGGACCCGATGTGGTTGCGCCAGCGGCTGTCGGACTCCGTGATGCGCCGCGCCATCCGCACTGCCGTGGACCAGTACGGGCACCAGAAGTTCACCCTGGTCACCCAGGAGAGCGCGGATCCGCCCACGGCGCAGTTCCGGGCCGTGGACGCCACGGCCGCCGGTCAGCCGATCTACGCCCCGCAGAACGGGCAGAACGGCCGGGGCCGGAGGAAGGAGAGCAACCCGTCCTGACCGATGTTCCGGACCGGGGCATGAGACCGGACCGGCACCTCTCCGCACGACTCCGGCCGCCGAGACCGCTCGGCGGCCGGAGTCGTGCCCGGAGCGCGACATGTGCTAGTGGCTACCATGGGACCATGTCCTCCTCCGATCCCAGACCTCTGATCGCGTCCGACATCTCGAAGGAGCAGGCCCCCACCGACGGAGTGACCCCGGGCGGTGTCCAGTCCGTCGACCGCGCCATCACGGTGCTCGAGGTCCTCGCCCGCACCGGCGGCTCGACGGTGACCGAGGTGGCCGCGGAGCTGGGGGTGCACAAGTCCACCGCGTCGCGGCTGCTCGGCGCCCTGGAGGTCCGGGGGCTGGTGCACCACCCGAGCGACGGCAGCCCGTACCAGCTGGGATTCGGCATCCTGCGCCTGGCGCACGCGATCCCCGGCCGCCTGAGCGTGGTGGCCGAGGCGCACGACGAGGTGCGCGGCCTGGCGAGGACCCACTCCGAGACGGTCAACCTGGCGGTGCTGCGCGAGGGTCACGCCGTCAACGTGGACCAGGAGATGGGGCCCTCCTCGGTCGCCACCCACGACTGGATCGGCAGCCTGACCCCGTTGCACGCCACCGCCAGCGGGAAGGTGCTGCTGGCGGGTCTGCCCTCCGACGAGCGTGTGCGCATCCTCCGCGCCCAGGGGATGCCGGCCCTCACCGCCCGCACCATCACGTCGCGAAAGCAGCTGGAGCGGCAGCTGATCGATGTGGCCGCGCAGGGCTACGCCACCGTGTGCGAGGAGTTCGAGATCGGGCTGAACTCCGTCGCCGTGCCCGTGCGCGACCATCTCGGCACGGTCATCGCCTCGATCAGCGTCTCGGGGCCGGCGTTCCGGTTCACCGAGGAGAAGATGGCAGACCTCGTCGAGGACCTCAAGGAGGCCGGCGAGCGGGTCAGCAAACGCATGGGATACGTGCCCGTCGACAAGCCCGAGTAGCAGGGCCCGCGTCGCGGGGCTGTCGCGCCGATCCCGTCGAGTGTGTCCTCCGTCACGTATGGTGGGCGAAGGCCAGTTAGCCGACACTCACCGAACTGGGAGACCGCCCGTGGAGCTGCCGAACGACGACCTGTCCTACGACGCCGGGGAGACCGAGCCGCCGCTGCTGCGGCAGACGATCCCCCAGAACCTCGCGGAGACCGCCGCGCGCTGCCCGGACCGGGACGCGCTGGTGGACGTCCCCAGCGGCCGGCGGTGGACCTACGCGCAGTTCCACCGCGACGTCCGGGCCCTGGCCACGGGACTGCACCGGCACGGCGTGCGGACCGGTGACCGTGTCGGCATCTGGGGGCCGAACACCTCGGAGTGGGTGCTGGTGCAGTACGCGACCGCCGAGCTCGGGGCGGTGCTCGTGAACATCAATCCGGCCTACCGCCCGCACGAGCTGGCCTACGTGCTGCGCCAGTCGGGGATCAGCACCGTGGTGGCGCACCCGCCGTTCCGGACCTCGGACTACCCCGCGATGCTGGCGCAGGTGGGCGGCGAGTGCCCCGAGCTGCAGCGGGTCCTGGTGATGGGCACCCCCGCCTGGGACGAGCTGGCCTCGGCCGCCCCGGACGGGGCCCTGCTGGCGGACATCGGCGCCGGCCTGGACCCCGAGGACGCGATCAACATCCAGTACACCTCCGGCACCACGGGCTTCCCCAAGGGCGCGACGCTGAGCCACCGCAACATCCTCAACAACGGGTACTTCGTGGGCGAGCTGCTGGGCTACACCGAGACGGACCGGGTGTGCATCCCCGTGCCCTTCTACCACTGCTTCGGCATGGTGATCGGCAATCTCGCGTGCACCACCCACGGCGCCTGCGCGGTGATCCCCGCGCCCGCCTTCACCCCGGAGTCGGCGCTGCGGGCGGTGCAGCAGGAGGCCTGCACGAGCCTCTACGGCGTGCCCACCATGTTCATCGCCGAACTGAACCGGGAGGACCTCGACTCCTTCGACCTCTCGAGCCTGCGCACCGGCGTCATGGCCGGCTCCACCTGCCCGGCCCCGACCATGCGCGCGGTGGTCGAGCGGATGAACATGACCGAGGTGGGCATCTGCTACGGGATGACCGAGACCTCGCCGGTGTCCACCCAGACCCGGCGGAACGACTCCTTCGAGCGCCGCACCTCCACCGTGGGGCGGGTGGGACCGCACCTGGAGGTGAAGGTCATCGATCCCCTCACCGGGCAGACCGTCCCGCGCGGCACCGCCGGGGAGTTCTGCACCCGCGGCTACAGCGTGATGAAGGGCTACTGGGACGAGCCCGAGAAGACCGCCGAGGCCATCGACACCGAGGGCTGGATGCACACCGGCGATCTCGGCGTGATGGACGCGGGCGGGTACGTGCAGATCACCGGCCGGATCAAGGACATGGTGATCCGCGGCGGGGAGAACATCTACCCCCGCGAGGTCGAGGAGTTCCTCCTGACCCACCCGGACGTCGTCGACGCCCAGGTCGTCGGCGTGCCGGACCCCGTCTACGGCGAGGAGGTCATGGCGTGGCTGCGGCTGCGCGACGGGGCCGAGCCGCTCACCGCGGGAACGCTGCGGGAGTTCTGCGCCGGGCGGATCGCCCGGTACAAGATCCCCCGCTACGTCCACGTGGTCGACGAGTTTCCCATGACCGTCACCGGCAAGGTCCGCAAGGTGGAGATGCGGGAGGCCTCGGTGCGGATGCTGGACCTGCAGGGCTGATCCCCGCGCCGTCAGCCGGCCGCGGCGGGGCCGCTCACCGGGTAGTCGAGCAGCACGGCCCCGCCCGTGGCGTAGTGGGGCACGTCCGCGCCGACGGCGGCGCCCTCCGGCGAGGCCAGGGCCGCGCGCATGGCCTCGGCGTCCGCGAAGTCGGCCTCGAACACCGCGAAGTACGGGGAGCGGCCGCCGGCGGCGTTGACGTCCACGCTGTAGCGCCAGTCCAGCAGCCCGGGCAGCTGCTGGACCAGGGGCAGGTGGGTGGACTCGTAGTAGCTCACGAACGCCGCACGGTCCTCGGGCTCGGGGTAGAGAACGATCATCTTGTGCACGGGACGGCCTCTCGGGTCACGGGGTGGCTGCGTGCCACCGCCTGACCAGTGACCCTAGGCCATCCCGGGCCACGAGTGCCCACGCGCGGCGGGCGCCCCGGCCTCAGGCGCGGAACGAGGCGATCATCGCCTGGACCTGCCGGTGCTCCTCCGACACGGCGTACGCCTCGGCCGCAGCGACGGTGGGGAAGTCGTGGGCGGAGCTGAAGATCACTGTGCGGTACGTGATGCCGTTGGGCGCGACCGCCCCGGTCTCGACCAGCCCCAGGCCGTGCAGGACGTGCGGGAGCATGGCGGTGGGCGGCGGGACGTCGGCGTCGGTCAACGAGGTCGTCAGCCGCACGTGGTCCTGCCAGCCGTTGACCTCGCGCAGCCGGGGCGAGTCGGTCAGGTCCATGGCCACGGAGCGCACCACGAACGGCCCGCTGCTCGACAGCGGCACCGTGCCCGGGACGTCGCCGAGGTGGACCACGGCCGGCTGGGTGCAGTCGGGCCCGCACTCGGCGCCCCAGGCGATGAGGACCGACAGCTGGCCGACCGGGGCGCCGTCCGCCCCGAGCACCGTGACCGTGCCGCCGACGTCCGAGAACTGCCCGTCCACCGTCCACGTCGCGGGCAGCTCGAAGGCGAACGCCGCGTCGGCGGCCGCGCCGGCGTACGTCACCAGCTCCGCCGGAGCGGCCGGATCCGTGGGCTGCGCCGTCGGGCCGCCGACCGGTCCGCCCGTCGGTGTGCCGGCCGGGGTCGCCGAGGCCGTCGGGCCTCCGATGGGCACCCCCGCCCCGGGGGCGGTCGGGGATCCCGACGCCGCGGGGCTCGCCGCCGGGCTGGTCGTGGGGCCCTCCGTGGCAGGGCCCGGCCCCGCCGGGGACTCTGCCGCGGTGGCCGTCGCGCCGGCGGCCGGACTCGTGCCCTCTCCTGCCGGATCCCCTCCCGCCGGGGCGCCGCAGGACACCAGGAGCAGAAGCGCCGCCGCGGCGCTCAGCGGCCGGGCCGATCGTGACGTGGTCGAGGACATCTGCCGAACCCCCGTTCGTGGAGCGCGTGCACCGCGGACGGTCTCGCCCGGCACCGCTCCGAGGACCGCAATCTACGCAGGCCGGGACACCGACGGCAACGGCCCGGCCGGCATCGTCGTCACATCGTTGCCGAATGCACATCCGGTACGGGGAGCGAGGACGGGATCGGGCCCTGGGCGGTGTCGGGGCGGATCGGTACGCTCGGGGTCACGGCCCCGGCCCGGGCCCCTCGAGAGGGCAGGAGAACGACCATGGACCTGAACGACGCACGGATCCTCGTGGTGGGCGCGACCGGCGTTCTGGGGCAGCGGCTGTGCGAGCGGCTGAGCGAGCACACCGGCAACATCGTGGTCACGGGCCGCTCGTCCGCTGACGCGGAGCAGCTGCGCGACCGGCTCGGGGCGCGCGCCGCCCACGCCCTGGACCTCGTGGACCACGATGCGGCGGCCGCGGTGGTGCGCACGGCGGCCGAGGAGCTCGGCGGGTTCGACGCCGTGGTGGTCGCCACGGGCGTCGCCGCGTTCGGCCCGGCCGCCGAGGAGGACGAGGCGGTGGTGGAGGAGCTGTTCGAGGTCAACGCCCTCGGCCCGATGGCCGTGGTCCGCGCCGCGCTGCCGCACCTCGTGGACGGCGGCGCGGTGGCGGTCCTCACCGGCGTGGTCGCGGAGCTGCCGCTGGCCGGGATGGGCGCCTACGCCGCGAGCAAGGCGGCCATGGCCTCGTGGCTGGGCTCCCTGCGGCGGGAGCTGCGGTCCCGCCGGATCGCAGTGGTGGACGCCCGCCTGCCCCATATGGACACCGGGCTCGTGGACCGGGCGCTGGCCGGGCTCCCGCCCGCGCTGCCCCCCGGGCACAACATCGACGACGTCATCGCAGCCCTGGAACGCGGCCTCGAGCGCGGGGCGCGCGAGGTCCGGATCGACTGACCCACCCCTGCCCCCACTGTCGGTGGTCGGCCACCGGCTCGGGACCGCCCACCCCCCTCGTCCTCGCATCACCCGGTCGTCCGCCGCCCCCATCGCCGACGCCCCACCCGGCCACGGGATGGGGAACTCGGCGGTCTCGGGTCACAGCACCAGGCGCGGCCAGGCCTTGGTGTCCCGCAGGAGCTGCCGGTCGTGGGTGGTGAGCACCACCGCGGCGGCCGTCGCCGCGAGCGCCTCGGTGAGCTCGTCCACCAGGGCCATCGAGAGGTGGTTGGTGGGCTCGTCGAGCAGCAGCAGATGGGGCCGGGCGGCGAGCACCCGGGCGAGGTCCAGCCGTCGCCGCTGCCCGGCGGAGAGCTCGGCCGCGGGGCGCTGCCGGTCCCGGGCGTCGAGCAGCCCGAGCTCGGACAGCGGCAGGACCTCGGACTCGGCCAGCCGGCCGGCGAGCACGAGCCGGACGAGCTCCTGCTCGTACACCTCCTGCGCGGGCCGGGGGTCGGGCCGCGGCCCCTCCTGGGCGAGCAGGCCGATCCGCAGTCCGGGGGCGGCCGTGCGGGAGCCGGCGTCGGGCACCAGGTCACCGGCGAGGACCTGCAGCAGGGTGGACTTGCCCGCCCCGTTGGGGCCCCGGACCACCAGCCGGTCCCCGGAGCCCAGCGCCACGTCCACGGGCCGGGGCAGCCGCCCCGCCACCGTGACGCCCTGCGCCCGCACCAGCTCGGCGCCGGGCAGAGCGGGCAGCTCGGGCACGGACAGCATCAGCGGCGGCTCCGGGACGTCCACCCGGTGCCGGTCGAGGTCCTCCTGCCGGCGGTGCACCGAGCGCACCAGCCCGGGGGCGCGGGTGGCGCGGGTGTGCTTGCCCGTGCCCTTCTCCGGCCGCCAGCCGTCGACCAGCCGGGAGCGGGCACGGGCCAGGTCGTCGCCGAGCCGGGCGTGCTCGGCCAGCTGCTCCTGGTGGTCGCGCAGCCACCGCGACCGCTCGGCGGTCCGCCCGGCCCGCCAGCCGGCCAGTCCGCCGCCGTACCAGCGCGGGCGGCCGTCCCGGCTGGGGTCGAGGTCCAGGACGGTGTCGGCCACCTGGCCCAGCAGCTTCCGGTCGTGGCTGACCAGGACCACGCCGCCGCGGAACTCCCGCAGCGCCGCGCCCAGGTGCGCCAGCCCCGCGGCGTCGAGGTGGTTGGTGGGCTCGTCGAGCAGCAGGAGGTCGTGGACGGTGCCCAGCAGGCAGGCCAGGCGCACCCGGTAGCGCTGGCCCACGGAGAGGGTGGCGAGCACCCGGGAGCGGTCGGTCACCGCCCCCAGTGCCTGGAGGGCGAGGTCCACCCGCCGGTCGGCGTCCCAGGCGTCGAGGGTCTGGGCGTCCGCCAGGGCCCGGGCGTAGGCCTCGTCGGCGCCGGGGGCTCCGGCGGCCAGGGCGCGGGCCGCGTCCTGCACCGCGGCCACCGCGGCGTGCTCGGCGGCGAGCTCGAGGTCGAGCAGGTCGCCCACGGTCGCCTCGACGGGCACGGGAAGCTCCTGGTCCACCACCGCCAGCGTCCCGGTGCGGCGCACCGTGCCGGCGTCCGGGGCGAGGGCGCCGGAGAGCACGCCCAGCAGCGAGGTCTTGCCGCGGCCGTTCTCCCCCACCACCCCCAGGCGGGTGGTGGGTATGACGGTGAGGTCGAGCCCGTCGAGCACGACCCGGGGGCCGCGGCGCAGGCGGACGCCCGTGGCGACCAGCTGGGCCTGCTCGCCCGCGGGCAGGGAGGGACGGTGGGCGGGGGCGGTGGACATGCTTCCTCCGGGCTGCGGAGCCGCGCGGCCGCACGGGCCGGGCTCCTGGGAAGGGGACGGGTGGGCAGGACGAGAGCCCGCCGCGGCGGGTGCGGCGGCGGGCACGCGGGACCCGTCAGCGGAAGAAGTGGTGATGCATGGTGGACCCAGGATAGGCCCGGATCAGTCCCGGGGCGAGGCCTTGGGCCCGTCGCGGAGCACCCCGGCCGTCAGCGCCGCGACCAGGGCGAAGACGGGCACCACCACGAGGGCGGCCCGCAGCCCCACGGCGTCGGAGAGCACCCCGATGGCCGGGGACAGGCTCAGGAAGCTGATCCGCATCAGCCAGCTGACCAGGGCCAGGCCCGTCCCGGTGCGCAGGCCGGGGATGTCGTCGGCGGCGTGGAAGGCGGCGGGCACGAGGGTCGCGCAGCCGAAGCCGGCCACCGCGAAGCCGGCCACCGCCACGGCCGGGACCGGGGCGAGCACCACCAGGAGCAGGCCGAGCGCGCTCAGGCCGGCGCCGGCCCGCGCCACGGCCACCCGGCCCCAGCGGTCGGTCAGGGGGTCCCCGAGCACCCGGCCCACGAACTGCGCGGCCATCAGCGCCACCAGCCCCAGCCCGGCGGTGGCCAGCGGGGCGCCCAGCTCGGCGTTGAGGTAGACCGCCGACCAGTTCATCCCCGCGTCCTCCACCATGACCCCCGCCATCGCGATCACGGCCACGGGCAGGAGGCTGACCGCGACGATGCGCCCCGCCGACCGGTGCCCGGCCCCGGCGCGCCGCCCGTCCGGCGCGGCGCCCGCCGGCTCCCCGGCCTCCCCCGCGTCCCGGGTGCCCGGCTCCGCAGGGTCGTCCACCGTGCGCAGGGCCGTGCCCTCGGCCGGGGTCAGGGCGGAGCGCAGCGCCACCAGGGCGACCGCGCTCCACACGAGCCCGCTCACCGGGAGGTGCCACCCGAGGGGGACCCCGAGGGCGAGGGCTGCGGCGCCCATCAGCCCGCCGAGCACCGCGCCCAGGCTCCACAGGGCGTGCAGGGAGTTGATGATCGAGCGGCCCCGGGCCCGCTGCACCTCCATCCCCTGGGCGTTCTGGGCGGTGTCCACGTGGGCGTCCAGCGCCCCGCCCAGGAACATCGCCGCGAGGAACACGACCGCCCCGGCCTGCGTGCCGGCGCCCAGCCCGGCACCGGCCCCGGCGGCGGCCAGGCACACGGAGAGCAACACGGTGCCGAACGCCGCGACGTGCCCGGAGCCGAAGCGGCGGATGGCCCGGGCCGGGAGGGCGCCCACCACGATCGCCCCGAGCGGGAACGCCACCACGAGCAACCCGTAGAGGGTGTTGGAGAGCCCGAACGCCTCCTTGACCTCCGGCAGGCGGGGCAGGAGGTTCGCGTAGAGGGCACCGTTGGTGAGGAAGAAGGCGGACACCGCGATCCGGGCGCGCCGGACCCGTGCGGGATCGAAGGTGGTGGTCTGCAGGGTCACGCCCTGAACTCTATGGGCTGACCGCCCCGGTGCGGACACCATCCGGCCGGAAAGCCTTCTACCGTGGACCCATGAGCACCCCACCCATCATCAGCGCCCGGGGGCTGAGCAAGAGCTTCCGCGGCCCCGGCGGCCGGACCGTCGACGCGGTGCGCGACCTGACCATGGACGTGGCGCCCGGGACGCTGACCGCGTTCCTCGGGCCCAACGGCGCGGGCAAGTCCACGTCCCTGCGCATGCTCACCACGCTGCTGCGGCCCACCGGCGGCACCGCCACGGTGTGCGGGTTCGACGTCGCCCGGCAGCCGGCCGAGGTGCGCGCCCGCATCGGCTACATCGGGCAGAAGAACGGGGCCGGGCAGTACCAGCGGGTCGGCGACGAGCTGCTGAGCCAGGGCGCCCTCTACGGGCTGGGCCGGGCGGAGACCCGGCGCCGCGTGGACGAGCTCGTGGAGGCGCTCGGCCTCGGGGAGCTCCTCCGCCGGCCCACGATGAAGCTCTCCGGCGGCCAGCGCCGGCGCGTGGACATCGCCCTGGGCCTGATCCCCTGCCCCCAGCTGCTCTTCCTCGACGAGCCCACGACCGGGCTGGACCCGCAGTCCCGGGCGAACCTGTGGGAGCACATCCTCGAGCTGCGCCGGCGCTACGGGTCCACCCTGTTCCTCACGACCCACTACCTGGACGAGGCGGACCAGTTCGCCGAGCGGGTCATGGTCGTGGACCGGGGCCGGATCATCGCCGACGACACCGCGTCCCGGCTCAAGAGCGACCTCGCCGGCGACCGGATCACCCTGACCGTGGACGCCGCCCCGGACGCGGCCACGGCGGCGGTGCGGGCCGCGGCCCGCACCGCCGGGGCCGCCGGCGCCGAGCCGGAGGCGGTGGCGGCCGGGGGAGGCTCGCGCGTCGTCGTCGCCGTCGAGCACGGCGAGCGGGTGCTGCCGGGCCTGCTGCGCGAGCTGGACCGGCGCGGCCACCCGGCGCGGACCGCCGAGCTCGCCCGGCCGACCCTCGACGACGTCTTCCTGCGGCTCACCGGCCGGAGCCTGCGCGAGGAGGACCCGAGCCCGTCCGAGACCGACCCGGCCGCCGAGGCCCCGAGCGTGGGAGCGACCTCGTGACCACCGCCCCGCCTCCCCGCGGAGTGCCCGGCGACACCGGCGTCGGCGCCCAGGCCCGCCCGGCCGGGGTGCTGCACGACTCCGTCAGCGTCTTCGTCCGCGAGCTGCGCCCGGTGGTCCGCGACCCGTTCAGCCTGGTGTTCTCGCTCCTGCAGCCGCTGATGTTCCTGGCCTTCTTCGGCCCGCTCCTGGGCGGGATGACCGGGCGGCCCCTCGACCAGGCGTTCCAGTGGTTCGTGCCGGGCATCGTGGTGATGATCGCGCTGTTCGGCACCGCGATGACCGGGTCGAACCTGCTGTTCGAGATCCAGTCCGGGGCGCACGAGCGGATGCTCGTGGCCCCGGTGACCCGCTCGTCCCTCATGGTGGGGCGGGCGTGCAAGGAGATGGTGCCGCTGGTCCTGCAGGCCCTGGTGCTCTCCGGGGTGGCCGCGCTCTTCGGCTTCCGCCCGTCCCTGCCCGGGATGGTGCTGGGCCTGGCGATCCTCGCGGTCTTCGGGGTGGGGCTGGGCGCGCTGAGCTACGCCCTGGCGATCGTCTCGCGGAACCGGGACTGGATGTTCTGGACCGTGCAGCAGGGGCTGCTGTTCCCGCTCATGCTGCTCTCCGGGATGCTCCTGCCGCTCGAAGCCGGCCCCCGCTGGATGCAGGTCCTCTCGCGGTTCAACCCGCTCACCTACATGGTCGACGCCGAGCGGGCCCTGTTCAACGGACGGTTCGCCGAGCCCGCCGTGGCGGCCGGCGCGCTCGCGGCGGCCGTGCTGGCCGCCCTGGGGCTGGCCGTGGGGATCCGCGCGATGCGCCACAGCATCTGAGACCCGCCGGTCGCGCGCCGAGACGGTCCTCAGGTGCCGCTCACAGCCACTTCTTCCACTTGAACACCCCGTAGAGCACCACGCCCATGCCCAGCATGGCCAGCAGCGCGAACGGATAGCCCAGCGGCCACGCGAGCTCCGGCATGTGCTTGAAGTTCATGCCGTACACCGTGCCCACCAGGGTGGGGGCGAAGAGGATGGCCGCCCAGGAGGAGATCCGCTTGACCTCCTCGCTCTGCGCCAGGGCGGACTCGGTGAGCCGCTGCATCTCGTCGTTCTGCCGCTGCCCCACGAGGGTGGCGTGCACCGTGAGGGCGTTCTGCAGCAGCGCCCGGAACGAGTCCGCGCGGTCCGCGGCGCGGATCGCGTGGTCCTGCACGTCCCGCAGCCGGGTCTGCAGCTCCGCGTCCAGGCCGTACTTCTCGGACCCGCGCTGCAGGGCGTCGAGCATGTGCACCAGCGGGTGCACGGCGCGCTGGAACTCGATCACCTCGCGGGAGAGCTCGTAGATGCGGCGGGAGACGTCCTGGTCCGCGGCGAAGATCTCGTCCTCGATCTCGTCGATGTCGTTCTCCAGTCCCGCCAGGACGGGCAGGTAGCGGTCGACCACCTCGTCGAGGATGCCGTACAGCACCGCCTGCGGGCCCATCCGCAGCAGCTCCGGCGAGGTCTCCAGCCGGTGGCGCACCGCCGCCAGGTCGGGGGACTCGGCGTGCCGGACGGTGACCACGAAGTCGACGCCCACGAAGACGTGCAGCTCCCCGAACTCGACCTTCTCCACGTCGTCCAGGTAGCGGGCCGGGCGCAGCACCACGAAGAGGGTGTCCCCGAAGCGCTCCAGCTTGGCGCGCTGGTGGCCCTTGAGCGCGTCCTCGACGGCGAGGGGGTGCAGGCCGAACTCCTGGGCCACGGACTGCACCTCGGCGGTCCCGGGCCGGTAGAGACCGATCCACGCCATGCCGCCGCGGGCGCGCAGCGCCTCGTAGGTCGCGTCGAGGTCGCGCGGGCTGGAGGTCCGCACCCCGCCCACGTACACCGCGTTGTCCACCAGCGTCACCGCGCACCACCTTCCGTCCGTTCCGGGTCCCGCCCCATCATGGCAGGACCCGGTGTCAGCCCTTCACGGCGCCGCCGGTGAGCCCGGAGACGATGTAGCGCTGCAGGAACAGGAACAGCACGACCAGCGGGATCGCCGCCAGGATCGCCCCGGCGGTGAACACGCCCCAGTTCTCCCCGAACTGCACGGAGACGAACTGGTAGAGCCCCACGGCCAGCGTGTACTTCTCCGGGTCCTGCAGCACGATCTGGGCGAGCAGGAAGTCCGAGAAGGACGCGATGAAGGACAGCATCCCGACCACCACGAGGATGGGGGTGACCAGCGGCAGGATCATGGTCCAGTAGATCTGGGCGTGGGAGGCGCCGTCGAGCTCCGCGGCCTCGTCCAGGTCCTTGGGGATCGTGTTGAAGAAGCCGTACATGAGGAACGTGTTGGCCCCCAGCGCCCCGCCCAGGTAGACGGCGACCAGGCCCAGCCGGGAGTTCAGGCCCAGCACCGGGTACACCTCGGAGATCGCGAAGAGCAGCAGGAAGATGGCCACGAAGGCCAGCAGCTGCGGGAACATCTGGATCACCAGCAGGGCCAGCAGCCCGCCGCGGCGGGAGCGGAAGCGGAAGCGGGAGAACGCGTAGGCCGCGGCCGCTCCCATCAGCACCGTGCCCACGGCCGTGCTGACCGAGACGAACAGCGAGTTCCCGAACCAGGTCAGGTAGGGGTTCTGCGGGTCGCTGAGCAGGTTGGCGTAGTTGGCCCCGGTGATGTCCGAGAACAGCTGGTTGGACCCCAGCAGGGAGCCCGAGGCGGACAGCGACGCGGAGAAGGCGTAGACCAGCGGGAAGAGGGCGAAGACGCAGGCGGCGATCGCGGCCAGGTGCTTCCACCCGCCGCGGGCGAAGCGCCGGCCCGCCGAGAGCTTCGGGCGCGGGGGCGTGGTGGGTGTGGTGGGGACGGACATGTCAGCTGATCTCCTCGAGAGCCTTGCTGCGGCGGAACGTCAGCGCGGAGACGACGGCCACCATGATGAAGATGAGGATGGACAAGGCCGAGGCGAGACCGTAGTCGTTGGTGCCCCCGGCGAACGCGATCTTGTAGACGAACGAGATGAGGATGTCCGTGGCGCCCACTCCGGTGGTGGACTCCAGGTCCTGCGGGCCGCCGCCGGTGAGCAGGTAGATCACGTTGAAGTTGTTGAAGTTCATGGCGAAGGACGCGATGAGCAGCGGGCCCACGGCCACCATGAGCATCGGCAGGGTGATCGAGCCGAACTGGCGCACCGGTCCGGCCCCGTCCATCTCGGCCGACTCGTAGAGCTCCCCGGGGATGGCCTGCAGGGCCCCGGTGGTCACGAGGAACATGTACGGGAAGCCCAGCCACAGGTTGACCAGCAGCAGCGAGAGCTTGGCCAGCCAGGGGTTCTCCAGCCAGGGCACCCCCGTCCCGCCCAGCAGGACCTCGTTGACGAAGCCGAAGTCCGTGTTGAGCAGGCCGGCCCAGATGAGGACGGACAGGAACGCGGGGAAGGCGTACGGCAGGAAGACGATCGCCCGGTAGACGTTGCGGAACCTCAGCTTCTCGTCGTCGAACAGGATCGCCAGGAGCAGGCCCAGGAAGAAGGTCAGCGCCACCGAGAGGACGGCGAAGGCGAAGGTCCACAGGGTCACGGCGACGAACGGCCCGCCCAGGACGGCCGGGTCGAAGATCGCCCCGAAGTTGTCCAGGCCGACGAACACCCGCCAGCCGGGGCGCAGGGCCTCGCCGTCGGGACCGGCGAACGCGCCCTCGCCGTTGTCGGCGTAGACGGTGCCGTCCGCGGCGACCATCGCGTCGGCGGCCTCGTCGTAGGTGAGCGTGGGCTCGTAGGCGTAGGCGGTGCGGCCGTCGTCGGTGCGCAGCGCACCGTCCTCGGTCTGCCCGCTCACCGGGACCCGCAGCTCCCCGAGCTCGTCCTGGGCGCCGACGACCTCCCCGTAGGAGAGGATCTCGTAGCCGGGTGCCTCGACGACGCGCCCGTCCGTGACCGCGGCGCCCTCGAGCGGGACCAGCGGCCGGTCCGCGGCACCCACGAGCACCCGGTCGTCCTGCACGGCGGCCAGGGCCAGTCCGTCGGGGCCCTCGAGCACCGTGACGGTGTACGCCTCCGACCCCTCGACCCGCTGCTCGTACGTGGTGGTGAGCTGGGTGATCGCCGCATCCTTGGTGGCGTTGTGCCCGTCCCCGTAGTTCGTGAACGCCGTGGCGGCGGTGTAGATCAGCACGAAGACCTGGAAGACCAGCAGGAAGACCAGCCCGGGGAACAGGTACTTGGCGGGCAGCAGCTTCCGGGCCGGCAGGAAGTACACGAGATCGGCGGCGAGGAGGGCTGCGACGAGGAACGCCAGGATGCCCCAGCTGCCGGCGGCCCAGGCCGCCAGGATGCCGAAGAGGCCGAAGGCGTTGATCAGCGCCATCAGGACCAGCTTGACCACGAAGCCCGGGCCGAACCCCCGGGAGTGGGCGTGCCGGCGCTCGCGGGGGGCGCCGGGCCCGGTGTCCCCGCCGGTCGTCCCGGTGGCGGCCGTCCCGTCCCGGGTGGTGGTGCTCGTGCTCATGAGATCTGTCCTTCGATGTTGTCGATCATGCGGTCCCACAGCTCCACGGGGTCCCCGCGGCCGTCCACGACGGCGTTCTCGGTGGTGCCCCAGAAGCTCCACACCGCGCCCATCTCGGGGATGGCCGGCATGGGCAGGCCCGACTCGGCGATCCGCGCGTAGGCCGAGCGCAGCGGGTCGCCCTGCATCCGGTCGACGGCCACCTGGCTGGCCGGCGGCCGGCCCGTGCTCTCGTACAGGGCCGTCTGGGCCTCGGGGCGGGTGAGGTAGTTGGCGGCGAAGTCCTGGGCGGCGACCGGGTTGGCGGCGTGGGCGCTGACGAAGAACGCCTGGACGCCCACGAACGGGCGGGACTGCTCGTCCCCCGCCGGGGGCACGGGCAGGACGCTCACGTCCATCCCGGCGGCCTCCACGTCGGTCAGCTCCCACGGCCCGCCCAGGTGGAAGGCGGACTCCCCGGTGAGGAAGGACTCCTTGGCGATGTCCGGGCTCATGGACGTGCGCAGGTCCCCGGTCCGCCCGAGGTCCTGCAGGTAGCGGGCGAAGTCGTGCCCGCCCACGCCGTCCATGGCGAGGGTGCCGGTGTACTCCCCCTCCTCGGTGCGCTCGAACACCTCGGCGCCGAAGGAGGTCTGCAGGGCGTACAGGTGGTACGGGTCGCCGGCCTCCGCGGACTGGCTGACCGTGAACGGGTACTCGATGCCCTGCTCGTCCATGAGCCGGTGGCCGACGGCCCGCAGCTCGTCGAAGCTGCCCGGGTCCTCGGTGGTGAGCTCGTTGTTGCGCAGCAGCGCCACGTTCTCGATCGCGTAGGGCACCCCGTAGCTGACGCCGTCGTAGACCACGGCGGCGCGGGCGTTCTCCGAGAAGTCCCCGGCGCGCTCGCCCATCTCCACCGGGACCACCACGCCGTTGGAGGCCAGCTGGCCGAGGTTGTCGTGCGGCGCGACGATGATGTCCGGGGCCTGCCCCGTGGGCGACTGGGAGATGAAGTTGGAGATCGCCTGCGCGTTGACCTCCCGCTGGACGAACTCCACCTCCACCCCGGAGTCCGCGGTGAAGTCCGCGGCGATCTCGCGCAGGGCCGGGATCTCGTCGTCGCCGGCCTGGATCCTGATGCTGCCGGGCCCGCCGGACAGACCGGCGACTCCGGCCGTGGGCGCGGCGGAGCACCCGGCGAGCAGGAGCACGGCCGCGGCCGCGAGGGCCGTCCGGGGGATGCGTTTCATGGTGGGGGTTCCTCGGGGTCGGGCGCGATCGGGGCGTCCGGTCGGCTGCGGGGGCGGCGCGGGCCGGGAGCTGCCGGTCGCCGGGGGCGTCCGGTGGGGTGCGCGCCGCGCTGAGTGAGACAGGTCACTACTGTAAGCGCTACCACAATTACTGTCCACAAGGGCTAGATGCTCGCTTGATCAGCGCAGAATGTGTGCAAGCGTTTCCACAACGGCGGTTCTGACCGTAAGATGCCTCACATGATGACGACCTCCGGAGTGCTGCCGTCCCTGCGCCTCACCCCTCTGCACGACCGTGACCGGGAGCCGACGTGGTGGCGCTCCTCGGTGATCTACCAGGTGTACCCGCGCTCCTTCCGGGACCTCGACGGGGACGGTCTCGGCGACCTCGCCGGCATCACCGCCGAGCTGGGGCAGCTGGCCGAGCTCGACATCGACGCCCTGTGGCTCTCGCCCTTCTACCCGTCCCCGCAGCGCGACGGCGGCTACGACGTGAGCGACTACTGCGACGTCGACCCCGCCCTCGGGACCCTGGCCGACTTCGACGCCCTGGTGGCCGCGGCGGACGCGCTGTCCGTGAAGGTGATCGTCGACCTGGTCCCCAACCACTGCTCCACCGAGCACGTGCTGTTCCAGCAGGCCCTTGCCGCGGGGCCGGGCAGCCCCGAGCGCGGCCTGTTCGTGTTCCGGGACGGCCGGGGCGCGTCCGGGGAGCTGCCCCCGAACAACTGGCAGTCCCACTTCGGGGGCCCGGCCTGGACCCGGGTGACGGAGCCCGGCGGGGCCCCCGGTCAGTGGTACCTGCACCTGTTCGACTCGTCCCAGCCGGACTTCGACTGGGCCAACGAGCTCGTCCGGCAGGAGTTCGAGCGGATCCTGCGCTTCTGGCTCGACCGCGGTGTGGCCGGCTTCCGGGTGGACGTGGCCCACGCGCTGGTCAAGGCGGAGGGCCTGCCCGACTGGGGCGGGCGCGCCGACGGCGGCAGCGTCCCCGGCTACCCCTTCACCGACGCCCCGATGTTCGGCCAGCCGCAGATCCACGACATCTACCGCCGCTGGCGCGAGGTGCTCGCGGAGTACGACGGCGAGCGGATCCTCTGCGCCGAGGCCAGCGTGGAGCCGCTGACCCGGCTGGCCGACTGGGTGCGCCCGGACCAGATGCACCAGACCTTCAACTTCTCCTACCTGGCCGCGCCCTGGGACGCGGCCGAGCTGCGGCGGATCATCACGGCCTCCCTCGAGGCGTTCGACGCCGTCGGGGCCCCGACCACCTGGGTGCTGTCCAACCACGACGTGGTGCGCCACGCGACCCGGCTCGGCCTGGGCGAGCACCCGGCCCGGCCCGGCGACGGCATCGGCCCCGAGGACGAGCAGCCGGACCACGCCCGCGGGGCCCGGCGGGCGGACGCCGCCTCCCTGCTCATGCTGGGGCTGCCGGGGGGCGTCTACCTCTACCAGGGCGAGGAGCTCGGGCTGCCGGACCACACGGGCCTGCCCGCCGAGGTCCGCCAGGACCCCACCTACCACCGCACCGGAGGGGCGCGGCTCGGCCGCGACGGCTGCCGGGTGCCGCTGCCGTGGACCCGCTCCGGCGCGTCCCTCGGCTACAGTGCCAACGGCAGGTCCTGGCTCCCGCAGCCCGAGGGCTGGGCGGAGCTCTCGCGCGAGGCGCAGCGGGAGGACCCGGCCTCCACGCTGAACCTCTACCGCGCCGCCCTGGCGCTGCGGCGGGCGCACGGGCTCGGCTCGGGCTCCCTCGCCTGGGTGGAGGACCTCGGCGGGCCGGGCTGCCTCGGCCTGGTCAACAACGACGTGCTGGTGCTGCTGAACACCGGCCCCACCGCGGTGGAGCTGCCGGACCTGCCGGTGCTGCTGCGCAGCCGCCCCGGGACGTCCGCGCCCCACGTCCTGAACCCGGAGGAGTGCATATGGCTGCAGACGGAGGACCACGGCACGACGGGTCCGTGAGCCCACCGCGGCTCCAGGACGTCGCCGCCCGGGCCGGGGTGTCCACGGCCACGGTGTCCCGCGCCCTCAGCGGCAAGGGCCACGTGTCCTCCCGGGCCCGGGCGCGGGTGCAGCAGGCCGCCCACGAGCTGGGCTTCGTGGTGTCCTACCACGCCTCCAGCCTGGCCAGCGGGCGCAGCCGCAACATCGGGGTGGTGCTGCCCTACGTGGATCGGTGGTACTTCTCCACGGTGCTCGAGGGCGTGGCCGGGGCGCTCATGGAGGCCGGTTACGACCTGTCCCTCTACAACTTCGAGGGCGACCGCTACCGGGAGACGGTGCTGACCGACTTCCTGCTGCGCAAGCGGCTCGACGCCGCCGTGGCGATCTCCCTGCACCTGAACCCGGCCGAGACGCAGCAGCTGTTCGCCGCCGGGATCCCCGTGCTCGGGGTGGGCGGGCCCCTGGTGGGCGCGCCCACCATCAGCATCGACGACCACGACGTCGGGCGCCGCGCGACCGAGCACCTGGTCGCGCTCGGCCACCGCCGGATCGCCCACCTCGGCGGCGCCGAGGAGTTCGGCAGCCACTTCCCCATGTCCAGCGACCGCCGCGCCGGCTGGGCAGGGGCCATGGCCGCCGCCGGGCTGGCGGTCGACCCGGCCTGGTCCGTCGTCGCCGACTACACCTTCACCGACGCCTACCAGCGGGCCAAGAACCTGCTGGCGGACCCCGCCGACCGCCCCACCGCGATCTTCGCGGCCTCCGACGAGATGGCCGCCGGGGCGATCCTGGCGGCGCGGGACCTCGGCCTCACCGTGCCCGGGGAGCTGTCCGTGATCGGCGTCGACGCCCACCCCATCGGGGAGGCCTTCGGTCTGACCACCATCGACCAGCACGCCCGGGAGCAGGGGGTGCACGCCGTCCAGCGGCTGCTGGAGCACCTGGCCGGGACGGGCCGCGAGCCGGTCCACGAGGTGCTCCCGGCCCACTTCGTCGTGCGCTCCTCCACCGGACCGGTCCCCGGCTCCGCCGGTCCCTGACCCCGACCGGGCCGGCGCCCCTGCCGGAGCCGTGCGGGGCACCGGCGCCCCGGAGGAACCGGGGCGCTCAGGCCACCGTGAACGTCCGCTCGTGCCACCCGGAGGCCCCGTCCGGGGCCGGCGGGGCCTGCTCGGCGGTCTGGACGGTCCCGTCCCGGTCCACGGCCCGCACCCGTGCGGTGTGCCGGCCGCCGGGCAGCTCGGTGCGCAGCACCCACTGCCGCCAGGTGTCGTCGGAGGGCACCTCGCCCAGGTCCGCCTCCCGCCAGGGCCCGCCGTCCACGCTGACCTGCACGGCGGCAATCCCGGTGTCCTGGGCCCAGGCCGTGCCGGCGAGGACCACCTCCCCGGCGGCCACGCGGTCCCCGTCCCGGGGCACCTCGATCCGGGAGGCGGTCTTGATCGGCCCGCGCGCCGACCAGCCGCGCGGGGTCCAGTAGCCTTCGTCACGGTCGAAGCGGGTGACCTTCAGGTCCACCAGCCACTTGGTGGCGGAGACGTAGCCGTAAAGGCCGGAGACCACCATGCGCACCGGGTAGCCGTGCTCGAACGGCAGCGGCTCCCCGTTCATGGTCACCGCCAGCAGGGCGTCGCGGCCCGGGTCCAGCAGCGCCTCGAGCGGGGTCCCCGCGGTGAACCCGTCCTGGGAGGTGGAGAGCACCATGTCGGCGCCCGGCTGCACGCCCGCCTCGGCGAGCAGCTCCCGGAGGGGCACGCCCGTCCACACCGCGTTGCCCACCAGGTCCCCGCCCACGGGGTTGGACACGCACGCCAGCGTCACGGCGCGCTCGAGGAGCGGCCGGGCCGTGAGGTCCTCGAAGCGCAGGGTGAACTCCCGCTCGACCATGCCGTGGATCCGCAGCTCCCACTCGGCCACGTCGATCCGCGGGACGGCCAGGGCGGTGTCGATGCGGTAGAAGTCGTCGGCGGGGGTCAGCCACGGCTCCGCCCCCGGGACCCCGAGGTCCGCGCCGGCGGGGATCGTCTCCCGCACCGCCGGGGCGGGGATCCGCAGCATCTCCCGCGCCGCGGGCACCCGGGCGGCCGCGGCGGAGGCCCAGCGACCGGCGACCCCGGCCGCCGCGCCCAGCACGGCCACGGCCGCGGAGACCCGGACGAAGCCCCGCCGGTCGAGGCTGCCCCGGGTGTCCCCCGGTGCCTCCGCCCGGCGGCCGGCCACCGTGAGGAACAGCGCCCCGGCGGCCGTGCCGACGACGACGGGGACCGCGTCCGCGGCGGCCGCCCCCGCCCGGGTGAGCACCGCCAGCAGCCCGAGGAGCCCGAGGACGCCGAGCAGCACGGCGCCCATCGGGCGGTTGGCGCGCTGGGCGGCCCCGATGCCGGCGCCGACCGCCACGAGGCCGGCGGCCATGACGAGCAGGAGCACGAGCTTGTCCGCGGTGCCGAACAGGGCGATCGCCGCGTCCTTCACGGGGGCGGGGACGGCGTCCACGATCACCCCGCCCACGGCGGTGAGGGGCGCGCCGACCGGGCCGGTGACCCAGGCCAGCAGCTCCGCCAGCCCCACGGCGAGGGCGGTCGCGGCGACGCCGGCCAGGACCCACGGTCCGGCGCCGCCGGAGCGCCGTGGTCCCGCTCCGGCGTCCGTGCGGGTGGAGGTGGTGGTCATGGGCTAAGGATCTCAGCCGGCCCTGTGCCCCGCCTGGGCGGGCGGTCCCGGACCGTTCCGCCGGCGCGCCCACCGGCTCCGGAGGCGGCGGAACCGGGCGCTATCCCGGCTCCCCCGGCGCCATGAGCGCGAAGGACTCCCGGTCCGGGCCCGCCACCACGGCGAGCCGCCCGTAGGCGAAGTCGAAGGGCTCCTCCACGACCGATCCGCCGGCGGCGCGCACGCGGTCGACGGCCGCGTCCACGGCCTCCACCTGGAAGCACACGGACCAGACCGAGGGCGCGCCCTGCGCGGCGGGGTCCGTCCCGCCGATGCCGCCCGCCGGGCGGTCCCCCCGCGGCACCGTGAACGTGGCGTAGGGGACGCCGTCCCCGCCGGTCTCCTCGTAGTGGTAGCCGAACACGGTCGCGTAGAAGTCGCGGGCGGTGCGGTGGTCGGGCGTCGTGAGGTCGCACCAGACCACGGCGCCGGGGACGTCGACGGCCTCGAAGCCGGTGTGCGCACCGGACTGCCACATCCCGAAGACCGCTCCGGCGGGGTCCCGCCAGAGGCCCGTCCGGCCGAGCGGGCCGACCTCCGTGGGCTCCATCAGCTGCGTGCCCCCGGCGTCCAGGACCCGCTGCGCGCACAGCTCGATCCGGTCCGCGGCCAGGTACACCTGCCACACGGGGGGCGCACCGGCCCGGTCCGGGTCCGCGGGGGACAGCCCGGCCACGCGGGCCCCCTCCACGAGGGCGTTGCAGTAGCCGCCGTGCTCGGGCTGCGGGTCGTCGTACTGCCAGCCGAGGACCTGCCGGTAGAACTCCTGCGTCCGGGCCAGGTCGGAGGCCACGAGGTCCGTCCAGCAGGGCGTTCCCGCAGGCCACGGTTCGGTGTGCTGCGTCATCAGGGCTCCTTCCGACACGGTCAGGGTACGCCGGGCCCCGCGCCCCCCACCGCCCCCGCCCGAGGATCGTTACCCACCCGTCCCCGTCCCCTCTCCCCTCGTCTCCCTCCCGGGTCGCGAGGTTGCGGACGTCGGCCATGCGACCGGGCGCGGTGGCCGACGTCCGCAACCTCGGGGGTCCGGGGGGATGATGGGAGCGGACCGTCGTCGCCGAACGCCCGGGAGGCCTCCCATGACCACGCTGCACGACTTCACCGCGACCACCCTGGACGGGCGCGAGCAGCCGCTGTCCGCCTACGCCGGGAAGGTGGTACTCGTGGTCAACACGGCGAGCCGGTGCGGGTTCACGCCGCAGTACGAGGGCCTCGAGCAGCTGTGGCGCGACTTCGGGCAGGAGGGCTTCGTGGTGCTCGGCTTTCCCTGCGACCAGTTCGGCCACCAGGAACCGGGCACCGAGGAGGAGATCGCCGACTTCTGCAGCCGCAACTACGGCGTCACGTTCCCGATGTTCGCGAAGGTCGACGTCAACGGCCCCGGCGCCCACCCGCTGTGGGCCTGGCTGCGCGGGGAGCGCAGCGGGGTCATGGGCGACGCCGTCAAGTGGAACTTCACCAAGTTCCTGGTGGGCCGGGACGGCCGGGTGATCCGCCGCTTCGCCCCGCGGACCGCGCCGGCCCAGCTGGCCGGCAGCATCGAGTCCGCTCTCGCCCACGACGAGGCGCCCGGCCACGCCGGGTGAGCGGGCGCCTCAGCGGGCCGCCATGCCCCGGAGCACGGCGCCCAGGGCGGCCAGGCCCCGCTCCAGCTCCTCCTCCGTGATCACCAGCGGCGGGCTCAGGCGCACGGTCGCGCCGTGGGTGTCCTTGGCGATCACCCCGTGCGCCACCAGCCGCTCGCAGCACTCGCGGCCGGTGCCCAGGCGCGGGTCGATGTCGATCCCGGCCCACAGTCCGCGCCCGCGCACGGCCGTGAGGCCCAGCGGGGCGAGCTCGGCGAGACCGGCGTGCAGCCTCTCCCCCCGCTCCCGCGCCGCGCGCTGGGGCTCCCCGGTGGCGAGCAGGCCGACGACGGCGCGGCCCACGGCGCCGGCCAGCGGGTTGCCGCCGAAGGTGCTGCCGTGCTGGCCCGGCCGCAGCACCGACAGGACCTCCGCGCGGCCCACGACCGCGGAGACGGGCAGCACGCCTCCGCCCAGGGCCTTGCCCAGCAGGTAGAGGTCCGCCTCCACGCCCTCGTGGTCGCAGGCCAGCGTCCGGCCGGTGCGGCCCAGCCCGGACTGGATCTCGTCGGCGACGAGCAGCACGCCGCGCTCGGCGGTGCACCGGCGGACGCCCGCCAGGTAGCCCGGCGGCGGCACGATCACACCGGCCTCGCCCTGGATCGGCTCCAGCAGCACCGCCACGGTGTCCTCCGTGAGCGCGGCCTCGAGCGCGGCGAGGTCCCCGAAGGGCACGGTGTCGAAGCCCGGGGTGTAGGGGCCGTAGTTGCGGTGCGCGTCGTCGTCGTCGGAGAAGCTGACGACCGTGGTGGTGCGGCCGTGGAAGTTGCCCGCCGCCACGACGATCCGCGCCCGGCCCGGGGCCACCCCCTTGCGCTCGTAGCCCCACTTGCGGGCGACCTTGATCGCCGACTCGACGGCCTCGGCGCCGGTGTTCATCGGCAGCATCATGTCCTGGCCCAGCAGCTCGCACAGCTCCCGCGCGAAGGGACCGAGCTGGTCGTTGTGCACGGCGCGGCTGGTCAGCGTCACCCGCTCCAGCTGCGCCCGGGCGGCCGCCAGGACCGCCGGGTGGCCGTGCCCGAAGTTCAGCGCCGAGTAGCCGGCGAGGAAGTCCAGGTACTCGTGGCCCTCCACGTCCGTGAGGGTGGCACCGTGCGCCCGGGCGACGACGACCTCCAGCGGGGAGTAGGTGCGGGCCGTGTACCGTTCGGCCGCGGCCACGAGCTCCTGCGAGGCGGTCGCCCGGCCGGTGCACTGGACGGGGGCGTGGTTCATGGGGGTGTCTCCCGGTCGCGTCCTGGTGTTTCCTTGAGCATGTGCGCTGCGGCCCGCCGGGACAACCCCCGGGGCCGTGCCGTCCGGGCCCGTCCCGGGCCCGCTGTGCCGATCCGACCGCCAGGAGGAACCGTGCTCGCCGACTTCGCACCCCAGGACGTCCCCGTCCCCGACGGCGTGGTCCACGCCCGCACGGGCGGCGACGGCCCGCCCGTGCTGCTGCTGCACGGCTTCCCGCAGACGCACGCGATGTGGCACGCCCTGGCGCCCGTGCTCGCGGAGGAGTTCACCGTGGTCGCGGCCGACCTGCGCGGCTACGGCCGGTCCTGGACGGAGAGCGAGGACTTCACCTTCCGGGCGATGGCCGCCGACCAGGTCCGGCTCATGCGCGCCCTGGGGCACGACCGGTTCCACGTCGTCGGGCACGACCGCGGCGCCCGGACCGCCCACCGCATGGCCTTCGACGCCCCCGAGTCGGTGCTCTCGGTCGCCCTGCTCGACATCCTGCCCACGCTGGAGGTGTGGCGGTCGATGGATGCCTGGCTGGTGCAGAAGTACTACCACTGGGCCTTCCTGGCCCAGGGCGGCGGGCTGCCGCAGACCCTGATCGGCCACGACCCGGTCTACTTCGTGCGCGCGACGCTGCAGGGCCTCAGCGGCACCGAGGTCGGGTTCCACCCCGCCGCGCTGGCCGCCTACGAGGAGGCCGCCCGCGACCCGTCCGTGGTCGACGCCTGGTGCCGCGACTACCGAGCCGCGGCCGGCCCGGACGTGGAGATCGACCGGGCCGACGAGGACGCCCGGCTCGAGATCCCCGCGCTGGTCCTGTGGGGCGCCCGCGGCCGGGTGGGCGCCCGGGAGGACCCGCTCGAGCTGTGGCGGCGGCACTTCCCCGGGGCGACGGGCCGCGCCGTGGACGCCGGCCACTTCCTCGCCGAGGAGCGGCCGGAGGAGGTCACCGCCGCGGTCCTGGCGCACCTGCGCGCCGCCCGGAGCCCGTTGCGGCGTCCCGCCTAGGACGAGACGCCGCCGGGCGGCGGTCGACGCCGGCCGCGCACCCACCGGTTCTTCAGCCCACTTACCTTTTCGGGCCGGACCCCGTAGCGTGGGACCGGTGCGGTCCGCACCGCGCACGCCGGCAGGCGGGCCGCGGACCCGCCCGGACCGCCTCCGGTGCACGGAGGGCGGCTCCCGGGAGGAACTACGGAAGGAGCAGCAGCATGCGCAAGATCCTCTTCATGGTCGGCACCGCCGTCTTCAGCCGCGTCATGGCGAAGCGGCGCGAGAACAGGACCGGCCGCCGCTAGACGGCCGTGCCCGCCGCGGCCCCCGCAGGGCGCCTCGGCAGACGACGACGGACGGGCCCGCCCGGCATGCTGCCGGGCGGGCCCGTCCGTCGTGGTGCGCCTCTATTTCAGGGCGTTGGAGGCCCGCCGCTTGTTGAAGACGTCGAAGCCGACGGCGAGCAGCAGCACCAGGCCCTTGATGAACTGCTGGTAGTCGATCCCCACGCCCATGAGCGACATGCCGTTGTTGAGCACGCCCATGATCAGCCCGCCGGTGATGGCGCCGATGATGGTGCCCACGCCGCCGGTCACGGCGGCGCCGCCGATGAACGCCGCGGCGATCGCGTCCAGCTCGAAGAGGTTGCCGGCCCCGGGGCCGGCGGAGTTCAGGCGGCCGGTGAACACGAGACCCGCCAGCGCGGCCAGCACCCCCATGTTGACGAACAGCAGGAAGTCGACGCGCTTGGTGTTGACGCCCGAGAGCTGGGCCGCCTGCAGGTTGCCGCCGCGGGCGTAGACGTGCCGGCCGAAGACGGTGCGGTTCATGACCGCGCTGTAGGCGACCACGAGCACCCCGAGCACCACGAGCACGATCGGGGTGCCGCCGCGGGAGCTGGCGAGCAGGAAGGTCAGCCCCAGGACGACGACGACGCCGAAGACCAGCCGGGTGAGGAACCAGGCGCGGGGCTCGTCGTCCAGGCCGAGCTTGGCCCGGGTGGCCCGGCCGCGCAGCTGGCTGACGACCAGCAGGGCGGTGGCGAACAGGCCCAGGCCCACCGTGGTCCAGTCCAGGATGTTGGTCTCGGGCGGGAACAGGCCCGGGAAGAGGGAGCCGCCGCCGAGCTGGCGGTACTCCTGGGGGAACCCGGTGATGCGCTGGTTCTCGAGCACGATCTGGGTGAGGCCGCGGAAGACGAGCATGCCCGCGAGGGTGACGATGAAGGCCGGGATGCCGATGTAGGCGACCCAGAAGCCCTGCCAGGCCCCCACGAGGGCACCGACCGCGAGGGACGCCACGAGGGCCACCCACCACGGCAGGCTCCAGTCCCGGATCATGATCCCGGACATGGCGCCCACGAACGCGGCCACGGAGCCCACCGAGAGGTCGATGTGGCCGGCCACGATGATCATGACCATCCCGATGGCCAGCAGCAGGATGTAGCTGTTCTGGACGATGATGTTGGAGACGTTGTCCGGCTGGAGCAGGGCGCCGCCCGTGAGCACCTGGAACAGCGTCACGATGACCAGCAGGGCCAGGAAGATGCCGATCTGGCGCAGCCGGCTGGTGAGGAACCGCCCGGCGTCGGCCACGGTCGAGGGCTTCTTCGGGCTCCTGGTGCTGAGGACCCGGTCCTCGTCGGCGAGGGTGGAAACCATGGTCAGTCCTTCTCCTTGGTCATGTGCTGCATGAGTCGTTCGGGGGTGGCCTCGGCGATGGGGACCTCGGCGGTGATCCGGCCCTCGGCGAGCGTGTAGATGCGGTCGCAGATCCCCAGGAGCTCCGGCAGCTCGGAGGAGATCACGAGGACGGCTTTGCCCTGCGCGGCCAGCTGGTTGATGA
>NZ_WOGU01000021.1:0-10290 GCF_009735315.1 Kocuria sediminis | reverse complement strand
GCTCCGGCAGCTCGGAGGAGATCACGAGGACGGCTTTGCCCTGCGCGGCCAGCTGGTTGATGATCGTGTAGATCTCGTACTTCGCGCCCACGTCGATGCCGCGCGTCGGCTCGTCGAGGATCAGCACGTCCGGGTCGGCGAACATCCACTTGGACAGCACGACCTTCTGCTGGTTGCCGCCGGAGAGCTTGCCGGTGACGGCCGCCACGGACGGCGCCTTGATGTTCATGCTCTTCCGGTAGTCCTGGGCGACCAGCGTCTCGCGGCCGCCGTCCACCCAGCCCGCGGAGGCCAGCTTGGGCAGGGCGGCGGCGGAGATGTTGCGCTTGATGTCGTCGATGAGGTTGAGCCCGTAGCGCTTGCGGTCCTCCGTGGCGTAGGCGATCCCGTGCCGGATGGCCTCCTGCACGGTCCGGCAGGTGATCTCCCGGCCGTTCTTGTACAGGGTCCCGGTGATGCCGGACCCGTAGCTGCGCCCGAAGATGCTCATCGCCAGCTCGGTCCGCCCGGCGCCCATGAGCCCGGCGATCCCCACGATCTCGCCGGCCCGCACGGACAGGTGCGCGTCGTCCACGACGACCCGGGAGTGCTCCTGGGGGTGGTGCACCGTCCAGTGCTCCACGCGCAGCACCTCCTCCCCGATCTCGGGGGTCCGCTCCGGGTACCGGTTGGTGAGCTCGCGGCCGACCATGCCCTTGATGATCCGGTCCTCGGTGACCGAGCCGTCGTGCAGGCTGAGGGTCTCGATGGTCCGGCCGTCGCGCAGGATGGTCACGGAGTCCGCGATCGCCCGGATCTCGTTGAGCTTGTGGCTGATGATGATGCAGGTGATCCCGTCCTCCCGCAGCCCGCGGACGAGGCCGAGCAGGTGCGCGGAGTCCTCGTCGTTGAGCGCGGCGGTGGGCTCGTCGAGGATCAGCAGCCTCACGTCCTTGGACAGCGCCTTGGCGATCTCCACGAGCTGCTGCTTGCCCACCCCGATGTCCCCGGCCCGGGTGACCGGGTTCAGGTCCAGGCCCACGCGCCGGAGCAGCTCGGCGGCCCGCACGTTGGTCTCGTTCCAGTCGATGACCCCGCGGGTGGCGCGCTCGTTGCCCAGGAAGATGTTCTCCGCCACGGACAGGTACGGGGACAGCGCCAGCTCCTGGTGGATGATCACCACGCCGCTGCGCTCGCTGTCCTTGATGTCGCGGAAGGAGACGGTCTGCCCGTCCAGGACGATGTCGCCCTCGTAGGTGCCGTGCGGGTAGACGCCGGAGAGCACCTTCATGAGGGTGGACTTGCCGGCGCCGTTCTCCCCGCAGATCGCATGCACCTCACCGCGGGCGACGGCGAGGTTGACGTCCTGCAGCGCCTTGACGCCGGGGAAGGACTTGCTGATCCGGCGCATCTCGAGCACGTGCTCGCTCATGCGGGTCTCCTTGTCTGGGGCTGGAGTGGTGGAGGGCCGGTGCGGCCGGCCCGGCCGGGCGGAGGGGCCGCCCGGCCGGGCCGGGGCGCCTACTCGAGCTCGGAGGCCTCGTAGTAGCCGCTGTCCACGAGGACCTCCTGGTAGTTGTCCTTCGTGACGATCTGGGATTCCAGCAGGTAGGCGGGGACGACCTTCACGCCGTTGTCGTAGGTCTCCTCGTCGTTGACCTCCGGCTCCTCGCCCTTCATCAGGGAGTCGACCATCACGACCGCGCGCTCGCCGAGCTCGCGCACGTCCTTGAAGATCGTGGAGTACTGCTCGTCGTTGACGATGGACTTCACGGAGCCCACCTCGGCGTCCTGGCCGGTGACCACCGGCAGCTCGTCCTTGGCGTAGCCGCCGGAGCGCAGCGCGGAGATGATCCCGATCGACAGCCCGTCGTAGGGGGAGAGCACCCCGTCGAGCTGCTCGCCGCCGCCCACGGTGATGAGGTCCTCCATGCGGTCCTGGGCGGTGTCCGGCAGCCAGCGCAGGATGGCGGCCTGCTCGAAGTCGGTCTGCCCGCTGGGCACGTTGAGGGTGCCGTCGTCCAGGTAGGGCTTGAGGGTGTCCATGGCGCCGTTCCAGAAGAAGGTGGCGTTGTTGTCGTCGGGGCTGCCGGCGAAGAGCTCCACGTTGAACGGGCCCTTCTCCCCGGTCGGCTCGCCGTTCTCGTCGAGGATCCCCAGGCCGGTGAGCAGCGAGGTGCCCTGCTGCACGCCCACCTCGTAGTTGTCGAAGGTCGTGTAGTAGTCCACCGTGTCGGACTCGTTGATGAGCCGGTCGTAGGCGATCACGGGGATGTCCTGGGACTCCGCGGTGTCGAGCACGCTGGTGAGCGTGGTGCCGTCGATCGAGGCGATCACCAGGGCCTTCGCCCCGCCGTTGATCATGTTCTCGATCTGGGAGATCTGGGTGGGGATGTCGTCGTTGGCGTACTGGAGGTCCACCTCGTAGCCGAGCTCCTCGAGCTGGGCCTTGACGTTCTCGCCGTCGGCGATCCAGCGCTCGGACTGCTGGGTGGGCATGGCCACCCCGATCCGGGCGCCCTCGTTGGAGCCCTCCTCCGCGCCGGCGCCGCGGCTGCCGCCGCAGGCGCTGAGGCCCAGGACGAGGGTCAGTGCGGTCACCCCGGTGAGGGTCCGCTGCAAGTGGGTCTTCGCGGTCATGGTCGTGCCTTTCGTCGGTCCGGTCCCCGGTGGCCGGAAGTCCGTGATGGGTCCGTGCTGAGATCGTGAAATGGGGTGGTGCGTACGTGGTGGAGCGGGTCAGAGCGTCTGGGCGAGGCGATAGTACGCGGCGTTCCAGCGCACCTCGCGCTGGAACTCGCGCAGGGTGGTGGAGTCGTCGATGAGCAGCAGCTCGGTGCCGGTGATCTCCGCGAAGTCGCGGATCACGTCCGCGCCCACGGCGGTGCTGAGCACCGTGTGGTGGGCGGCCCCGGCGGTGAGCCAGGCGGCGGCCGAGGTCGCCAGGTCCGGCTGCGGGCGCCACACCGCCCGGGCCACGGGCAGGTGCGGCAGCGGGGCGTCCGGGGGCACGACGTCCACGGTGTTGGCCGTGAGCCGGAACCGGTCGCGCATGTCGGACATCGCCACGACCACCCCCGGCCCGGCGTCGGTGTCGAACACCAGGCGCACCGGGTCCTCCTTCCCGCCGATGCCCAGCGGGTGCACCTCGAGGGAGGGCCGAGCCGTGGTGAGGGTCGGGCAGATCTCCAGCATGTGGGCGCCGAGGATCTTCTCCTCGCCGGGGACCAGGTGGTAGGTGTAGTCCTCCATCAGGGAGGCGCCGCCGGGCAGCCCGGCGCCCATCACCTTCGCGGCCCGCACCAGCAGGGCCGTCTTCCAGTCCCCCTCCGCGCCGAACCCGTAGCCGCGAGCCATGAGCCGCTGCACGGCCAGGCCCGGCAGCTGGCGCAGCCCGCCGAGGTCCTCGAAGTTCGTGGTGAAGGCGCCGAAGCCGCCCTCCTCGAGGAACTGGAGCAGCCCCAGCTCCTGCCGGGCCCCGCAGCGCAGGGACTCGTGGCGCTCGCCGCCGCGGCGCAGCTCGGGGGCCACGTCGTAGAGCTCCTCGTACTCGGCGACGAGCTCGTCCACGCGGTCCTCGGCCTGGGCGTCCACCACGGCCACGAGGTCGTTGACCCCCCAGGTGTTCACGGAGACCCCGAACCGCAGCTCGGCCTCCGTCTTGTCGCCCTCGGTCACGGCGACGTTGCGCATGTTGTCCCCGAAGCGGGCGATCCGCAGTCCCTGGACCGCGGCCCGGCCGGCGCAGGCGCGCTGCCAGGCGGCGATCTGCCCGGTGACCTCGGGGTGCGAGGCGTGGCCCACCACGGTCTTGCGCGGGACGTCGAGCCGGGTCTGGATGTAGCCGAACTCCCGGTCCCCGTGGGCGGCCTGGTTGAGGTTCATGAAGTCGAAGTCGATCTCGCCCCAGGGCAGCTCGACGTTGATCTGGGTGTGCAGGTGCAGCAGCGGCTTGCGCAGCGTGTCCAGGCCGGTGATCCACATCTTGGCGGGGCTGAAGGTGTGCATCCACGCGATCACGCCGATCACGTGGTCCTCGGCGTTGGCCTCCAGCGCGGTGCGGCGGATCGAGGCGGCGTCCTTGAGGGTGGGCTTCCACACCACGCGCACCGGCAGTCCGGCGTCGTCGAGCATCCCGACGATCGCGCGGGACTGCTCGGCCACCTGGCGGAGCGTCTCCTCGCCGTAGAGGTCCTGGCTGCCGGTGAGGAACCAGACCTCGTAGGGCTCAAGAGTGGTGCTGAGAGGGCTCAAGGGAGTGCGCTCCTGGGGTCGAGGGGGCGGTGGCGGGCTGCTGCCCGTAGACGTTCTGGTACCGGTCGAACAGGGAGTCGACGTGGCCGGGGTCGATGGGCAGCGGCTCGCCCAGCTGGCGGGACAGGTGCACGGTGCGCGCGACGTCCTCGAGCATGGCGGCGGCCTTGACCGCGTCGCGGGCGTCCTTGCCGATCGTGAAGGGACCGTGGTTGCGCATCAGCACCGCGCGGGAGCGGTGCCCGGAGAGGGTCTCCACGATGCCGCGCCCGATCGAGTCGTCGCCGATGATCGCGAAGGGCCCCACGGGGATCTCCCCGCCGAACTCGTCCGCCATGGCCGTGAGGACGCAGGGGACGGGCTCGCCGCGGGCGGCCCACGCCGTGGCGTAGGGCGAGTGGGTGTGCACCACTCCCCCGACCTCGGGCATGTGCCGGTACACGTAGGCGTGGGCGGCGGTGTCGCTGGAGGGCGAGCGCTCCGCGCCCGGGGTGCCGGGCACGGGCCGGCCGTCGAGGTCGCAGAGGATCTGGTTCTCGGGACCGAGCTCGTCGTAGCTCACGCCGCTGGGCTTGATGACGAAGAGGTCGGTGCCGGGGACCCGCCCGGACACGTTGCCGGCGGTCCACACCACGAGGCCGTAGCGCACCAGTTCGGCGTGCAGGTCCGCGACCTCCCGCCGGGTCCGGGCCACGCGCTCCTCCAGCTCGGGCGTCAGGGCGTTCATGCGGAGACCTCCTGGGTGGATCGGGCGTGGCGGCGCAGCGCCTTGAGCCGGCGCATGACGTCGCTGCCGCCGCGGCCGAAGTGGTCGTGCAGCGCGGTGTACTCGGCGTACAGCGCCGAGTAGGCCTCGGTGCGGGCGGGGTCCGGGGTGTAGGCGGCGTGCTCGAGCCGGCCCATCGCCCCGGCGGCGGTCCGGACGTCGGGATAGGCGCCGGCGGCCACGGCGGCGTGGATCGCGGAGCCGAGGGCGGGACCCTGGTCGCTGCCGATGACGGAGATCGGCATGCCCAGCACGTCCGCGTAGATCTGCATCAGGAACGCGTTCTTGATCAGGCCGCCGGCCGCCACGAACTCGGTGACGGGGATCCCCGAGGCCGCGAAGGTCTCGACGATGGTGCGGGTGCCGAACGCAGTGGCCTCCAGCAGCGCCCGGTAGACCTCGTGGGGGCGGGTGGCGAGGGTGAGTCCCACGAGCAGGCCGGAGAGCTCGTGGTCCACGAGCACCGAGCGGTTGCCGGACTGCCAGTCCAGGGCCAGGAGCCCGTGGGCGCCCACCGGCTCGCGGCTGGCCTGCTCGGTGAGCAGCTCGTGCACGCTGAGCCCGCGGGCGGCGGCCTCCTCGCGGAGGGCGCCGGGCACGAAGTGGGCGGTGAACCAGCCGAAGATGTCCCCCACCCCGGACTGGCCGGCCTCGTAGCCGTAGAGCCCGTCGATGATCCCCCCGTCCACCACGCCGCACATCCCGGGGACCTCCCGCAGGGTGTCCGAGCTCATGACGTGGCAGGTGGAGGTGCCCATGATCGCGACCATCTGCCCCGGGTCGGTGGCCCGGGCGGCCGGGGCGCACACGTGGGCGTCGACGTTGCCGACGGCCACCGCGATGCCGGCCGGAAGACCCGTCCACGCGGCCGCCTCGGCGCTGAGCGTGCCCGCCGCGGCGCCGAGGGCGCCCACGGGGTGGTCGACCTTCTCCTCGGCGAAGCCGGCGAAGTCCGGGTTCAGCGCGGCCAGGAAGTCCCGCTCCGGGTACTGCCCGTCCTGCAGGATGCCCTTGTAGCCGGCCGAGCAGGCGTTGCGCACGTAGCTGCCGGTCAGCTGCCACACGATCCAGTCCGCGGCCTCCACCCAGTGGTCCATCCGGTGGTAGAGCTCCGGGTCCTCCTCGAGCAGCTGCAGGCCCTTGGCGAACTCCCACTCGCTGGAGATCAGCCCGCCGTAGCGGGGCAGCCAGCGCTCCCCCCGCCGGGCGGCGAGATCGTTGATGCGGTCGGCCTGGGCCTGGGCGGCGTGGTGGCGCCACAGCTTCACGTACGCGTGGGGGCGGTCCGCCAGCCCGGGCAGCTCGGTGAGGGGCGTGCCGTCGGCCACCACGGGGACCATGGTGCAGGCGGTGAAGTCGGTGCCGATGCCCACCACGGCGGCGGGGTCCACGCCGGCGGCGCGCACCGCCGCGGGCACCGCCTGGCGCAGCACCTCGACGTAGTCGGCGGGCACCTGCAGGGCCCACTCGGGCGGGAGGGGCGCGCCCGTGGCGGCCAGCACGGTGTCCATCACGCCGTGCCGGTACTCGTGCACCGCGGAGCCCAGCTCGGCACCGTCCTGCACGCGCACGACCACGGCGCGCCCGGACAGGGTGCCGTAGTCGACGCCGACGACGTACGTGGGGGTGGTGCTGCTCTGGCTCACGGGAGACCTCGTTGTCGCTCGAGCCGTCCGCCCCGGACCCGGCGGTCGCTTGCCGCCGGACCCGGATGTGAACGGTCACATCTGCATGTCCGGGACAACGTACCCCGCCGTGGAGTGAGGTGCACCACAGTGTCACATAACGGTTTGGTAACGGCCTCGTGCGGGGTCAGGCGGGCGGCGGCGCCGTGGAACGGCGCAGCACGAGCCCGGGCACCACGTCCCCGGGCTGGACGGGCTCCTCGCCGCGCAGCTCCGCCAAGAGCACCGCCACGCAGCGGCGGCCGAGCTCGGGGAAGTCCTGCCGGACGGTCGTCAGCGGCGGCAGGAAGTGCGCCGACTCGGGGACGTCGTCGAAGCCGACCACGCTGATGTCCTCGGGCACCCGCAGGCCGGCCTCGGCGAAGGCGTGCACCAGCCCCAGCGCGATGTGGTCGTTGCCGCAGACCACGCCGGTGAAGTCCCGGCGCTCGCGCACGGCCAGGCCCACGCGGTAGCCGGACTCCGCGGTCCACTCCCCCGCGGCGGCGAGGGCGGGCTCCAGCCCCCAGGCGGCCATCTCCTCGCGGTAGCCCTGGCGCCGGGCGTCGGTCTCGACCCAGCCCTCCGGGCCGGGCACGTGCAGCACCCGCCGGTGGCCCAGCTCGAGCAGGTGCCGGGTGGCCCGCCGGGCGCCGGCCAGCTGGTCCACCGACATCCGGTGGTCCGTGCCGCGCAGCGAGTGCACCGTGACGAAGGGGATCCGGATGGAGAGCTGCTCGATGACCTCCAGGGTGGCCGACTGCGGGGCCAGCAGCACCAGCCCCTCGACGGCGTGGTCCATCAGCCGGCCGAGCGCCGCCTCGATGGAGGCGCGGTCCGCGTGGTCGATGTGCGCGGTGTCCACCACGTAGCCGGCCTCGGTGGCCGCGGTCTGCACCGCCTGCAGGCTCGCCGTGGGCCCGTACTCGGCGCCCGAGGAGACCAGGGCCCCGATGATCCGGGACTCGCTGGTGACCAGGGCCCGCGCGGCCCGGTTGGGCCGGAAGCGCAGCTCCTCCATGGCCTCGAGCACGCGCCGGCGCGTGGAGTCCCGCAGGTTCGGATGACCGTTGAGCACCCGGGAGACCGTCTGGTGGGAGACCCCGGCCGCCCGTGCCACGTCCCGGATGTTGGGGGCGCGCTGAGGGCGCGCGGCCCGCGCGCCGTCCTCGTCGATCATGGCCGAAACGGTACTGCACGGGCCCGGGCGGGCACATCCGGGACTCCCCCGGAGGGCTCCTCACAGGGCGGTCGCGGCGCGGATGCTTGCGCGCGGAGGCCGCCGCACCGCATGGTGGACCCCGGTGCCACCCGATCGGCGGGGCGCCGTCCCCCGCGCAGCCGGGGGACCCCCACCGAACGCGGAACGGACGACACGACGCATGGAACACCGCACACTGGGCAGAACCGGACGGACCGTCTCCACCGTGGGCCTGGGCACCTGGCAGCTGGGCGCCGACTGGGGCGAGGTCGACCCGGCCGAGGCCACCGCCGTCCTGGAGGCGGCCGTGGAGTCCGGGGTGGACTTCTTCGACACCGCCGACGTCTACGGCGACGGGCGCAGCGAGCAGACGATCGGGGCGTTCCTGCAGGAGCACCCGGAGCTGGACGTCACCGTGGCCACGAAGATGGGCCGGCGTGTGGACCAGGTCCCCGAGAACTACGTCCTGACCCACTTCCGGCAGTGGGTGGACCGCTCGCGCCGGAACCTGGGCACCGACACCCTCGACCTGGTCCAGCTGCACTGCCCGCCCACCCCGGTCTACAGCGACCAGGAGGTCTACGACGCGCTGGACACCCTCGTGGAGGAGGGCGCGATCCGCCACTACGGCGTGAGCGTGGAGCGCACCGACGAGGCCCTGGCGGCGATCGCGCGCGGGAACACCGCCACGGTGCAGATCATCCTCAACGCCTTCCGGCTCAAGCCGCTGGACGCCGTGCTGCCGGCGGCACGGGAGGCCGGCGTCGGGATCATCGCCCGCGTGCCGCTGGCCTCGGGCCTGCTCTCCGGGAAGTACACGAAGGACACCCGGTTCGCGGAGGACGACCACCGCAACTACAACCGCACCGGCAGTGCCTTCGACGTCGGCGAGACGTTCTCCGGGGTCGACTTCGAGCGCGGCCTCGAGGCGGTCCGGGAGTTCTCCGAGCTGCTGCCGGAGGGCACCCCCACCGCCCAGGCCGCCCTCGCCTGGGTGATCGCCCAGGACGGCGTCAGCACGGTGATCCCGGGGGCGCGCAGCGTGGAGCAGGCCCGCGCCAACGCCTCGGCCGCGGACACCGGGTCCCTGGGCCGCGACCTCGACGAGGGAGTGCGCCGGATCTACGACGCCTACTTCCGCGAGAGCGTCCACCCCCGCTGGTGACCGAGCCGGTCGTCGTCGCGCCGGCCCCCGGGGACGGGCGCGACGACGACGCGGCGGGGCCGGGCGCGACGCCGGGATAGCGTGGGCGGATGGGCTGGCACATCGGCACCTCCGGGTGGAGCTACGACCACTGGGAGCACGTCCTCTATCCGCCCGGCACGCCCCGGGCCGGGCGCCTGGCGCGCTACGCCGAGGTCTTCTCCACCGTGGAGCTCAACGCGAGCTTCTACCGGTGGCCGCGCGAGAGCACCTTCGCCGGCTGGAACCGGCGCCTGCCGCCGGGCTTCCGGATGTCGGTGAAGGCGCCCCGCGGCCTGACGCACGCCAAGCGGCTCTACGCCCCGGAGACGTGGGCGCGGCGCATCGCCGCCTCCTGGCACGAGCTGCGGGACCGGCGGGGCGTGCTCCTGGTCCAGCTCGCCCCCACCCACGCCCGCGACGACGCGCGGCTGGACTGGTTCCTG
The DNA here is from genome assembly GCF_009735315.1 of Kocuria sediminis. Classification (NCBI taxonomy): domain Bacteria; kingdom Bacillati; phylum Actinomycetota; class Actinomycetes; order Micrococcales; family Micrococcaceae; genus Kocuria; species Kocuria sediminis. Next base: position 797 of record NZ_WOGU01000021.1, on the reverse strand, counting down.
GCCGCGCTGCCGGACTGGATCCAGGTGGTCGTGGAGTTCCGCCACGACAGCTGGGTGCACCCGGAGGTGTTCGCGCTGCTGCGCCGGCACGGCGCGGCGTACTGCGTCATGAGCGGGGCCGGGCTGCCCTGCGTCCTGGAGGCCACCGCCCCGGTGGTCTACGTCCGCTTCCACGGTCCGGACCACCAGCACCTGTACGCCGGGTCCTACTCGGACGCGGACCTGGCGTGGTGGGCGGAGCGGATCCGCGAGTGGGACCGCGCCGGGCACGAGGTCTACGCCTACTTCAACAACGACGGCCACGGCCACGCCGTGCGCAACGCCCTGACCCTGCGGCACCTCCTCGACAGCGGGTGAGGACATCGACCCCGCGGGGAGCGAGGTGAGCGCCGCTCCTGTCCTCAGTGCCTGACACCCGCGGGAAGATCCCGGCACAAAGTTGAACACCGCCCACGGGAGGGAGCGGCTCGCCGCGCGTGATCGCCGTGCCGGGCGCTCCGCCGACCGGCACGGCCGGGTGCCCCACGTGCGCCGAGTCCCCAATCCGGTCGCAGTTCCCCAAGCAAAAGCCTGGGGAACTGCGACCGGATTGGGGACTGGGCGGGAGCCATGCCCGACGGGTGGGGACTCGGCGGGTGTCGTGCCCGACATCTGGGGGCTCGGCGTGCGGGTGGTGTGTCCCGCTGTGGGGGCTCGGCGACAGCCGTGCCCGGGGGTGGAGGGTCGGTGGGGCGGGTCAGTCCTGGACGCGGGTGAGGTCGGCGTCCTCGTAGCGGACCATCTTCGAGCCGGTGACC
>NZ_WOGU01000020.1:0-39184 GCF_009735315.1 Kocuria sediminis | reverse complement strand
GACCCGGCCGTCGTCGATGAGCAGCGGGTCGCCCACGTGCACGTCGCCGGGCAGGCCCTTGTGGGTGGTGGAGCACAGGCTCTCGGTGCCCTCGACCTCGTCGACGGTGATGGAGAACACGTCGCCAGGCAGCAGCTCGTGGGGCCCGTCGGCGAAGCGGCCGAGCCGGATCTTGGGCCCCTGCAGGTCGGCGAGGATCGCGACGGTCTGCCCGGCATCCGTCGAGGCCCGGCGGAGGTTCTCGTAGGACGCGTCGTGCACGGCGTGGTCGCCGTGGCTCATGTTGAGCCGGGCCACGTTCATGCCCGACCGGATCGCCTGGGAGAGGTTCTCGTAGGAGGAGATGGCCGGGCCGATCGTGGCCACGATCTTCGCTCGTCGCATAGGGGGACGTCCTGTCGTCGGTTCAAGAGGGGGAGGGGAGGTCAAACACGGAGGTGGCCGTAGCCTCGGCACGCTGCCCCTTGAGTCTCCGGCGACGGTGTTCCGGGGTTGGAGGCATCAGCGCGGGCGCGGCGTTTTCCGGCGGTGGACCCCGGGGTGCTGGGAACGCGGCGACGGCAGGCGGCCCGACACCGGAGGTGTCAGGCCGCCTGATCATCGGTGTGTCTAGAGGGCGTCTGCGGTGTGGGTGGTGTGTGCGTCCGGTGTCAGGGCGCGGGCGATGTGCTGGCCGGTCTGGCGCAGCAGGGCCGCGGAGAGACGGGCATCGGTGGCGCTGTCCTGGTCGGTCATGGCGCTGAGCGCGTAGACCTTCTCGATGCCATGGGCGGGCAACTGATCCGTGTCCAGGGCGTTGTGCCCCACGACGGCGATCACCGGCACCGGGTTCGCGCGGCGGGCCACGACCAGAGGCAGCTTGCCCGACAGCGTTTGGGTGTCCAGCTTCCCTTCCCCGGTGATCACCAGGTCGCAGCCGGCGGCGTGGGCGTCGAAGCCGAGCAGGTCCAGGAAGAACCCGGCTCCGGAGACCATCCTCGCGCCCAGCAGCATCGCGGCCCAGCCCAGCCCGCCGGCGGCGCCGGCCCCGGGCACGCCGGCGGCCTCCTCGGCGGGCCAGCCGGCCTCCCACAGGCGCCGGAGCAGGCACCCCAGCCCGGCCTCTAGGACCTTGACGTCGTCGGGGGAGGCGCCCTTCTGCGGGCCGTAAACGGCTGCTGCCCCGTGGCGGCCCAGCAGGGGATTCTGCACATCGTTGGCGGCGATCAACTCCACCCCGCCCAGGTCGACCAGCCCGGTGAGATCCGCCTCGGCGATCTGCCCCAGGGTGGCGCCGGTGGGCACGAAGGCCTGGCCTGCCCGGTCGGCGAACACCGCGCCGAGGGCGGAGAACATCCCGGCCCCGCCGTCGGTGGTGGCGCTGCCACCCAGGGCCAGCACGATCCGGGCCGGACGGTGGGCCAGCACGGCCCGGATGGCCTGACCGAAGCCCACGCTGCTGGACTCGCGCGGGGCCAGGCGGGCCGCGGGCAGCATCTGCAGCCCGGCGGTGGTGGCCACCTCCACCACCGCGGTGGTGCCGTCGAAGGCCACCGTGGTGGTCGCCGGGTCCCCGGTGGGGCCGGTGATCGGGATGGTCAGCGCCTGAAACCCCGCACCCAGGGCCGCGGCCACACTGCCGTCCCCACCATCGGCCAGGGGCAGGGTGTGCACCTGGGCTAGTGGGTTGTCCTGGAGCAGGCCTGCGGCCAGGGAATCAGCGACCTGGGCGGCGGTCAACGACCCTTTGAACTTGTCCGGGGCGATCAGGATCCGCGGTGTCGTCAGAAGATTCGTGCTCATCGGGCGGCCTCGTTCACGAGCTCATCGTCGCGGTCCCGGAAGACCCCATCCGTCTCGGCGGTCCCGAGGTCGGCGGCGGGTCCGTCGACCACCCGGTGAAGCGCGGTGGTGGTGGGCACGGCCGGGACGGTGGAGGACTCGAGCTCGGCCAGCGGGTCCTCCACGGCCGGTGTCGCGCGGCCCACGACAGGGGCCTCAGTCGTGGTCTCGGTGGTGGTGGGCTCCTCCAGGGGCGGGAGCACCTCGCCGTTGAAGACCCGGCGGGCGCGGTCCACGTCCAGGCTCTTGTCCCACCAGGCGATGAACAGGGTGGCCACGGCGTTGCCGCAGAAGTTGACCAGCGCCCGGCACTCGGACATGAACTTGTCGATGCCGAAGATGAGCATGATGCCCGCGGCCGGGATGGTGCCCAGGGTGCTCAGGGTGGCGGTGAGGGCGATGAACCCGCCGCCGGCGACTCCGGCGGCTCCCTTGGAGGTGAGGAGCATGACGGCGAGCATGCCCAGCTGCTGGCCGATGGTCAGATTGGTGTTGGTGGCCTGGGCGATGTAGACGGCGGCCAGGGAGAGGTAGATCGCCGCCCCGTCGAGGTTGAAGCTGTAGCCGGTGGGCACGACCAGGCCCACGGTCTCCTTCTTGACCCCGGCGTGCTGGAGCTTGCGCATGAGTCCGGGCAGGGCCGGCTCGGCGGTGGAGGTACCCAGGATCAGCAGCAGCTCCTCCTTGAAGTGCTTGAGCATCGTGAAGAGGTTCAGCTTCAGGAAGGCCATCACCGAGCCCAGGACCACCACGACGAAGACCAGGGAGGTGCCGTAGAAGAGCAGGATCAGCCAGCCGAGGCTGGAGAGGGTCTCCACCCCGTACTTGCCCACGGCGAAGGCCATCGCCCCGAAGGCGCCCAGCGGGGCGGCCTTCATGATGTAGTTCAGGACCTTGAAGATCACCGCGGTCAGGCGCTGGATCACGTCCAGGACCGGGGCGCCGATCTGGCCCACGGCGTTGAGGGCGATGCCGAAGATCACGGCCATGAAGATGATCTGGAGGATGTCGCCCTCCACGAAGGGGGCAGCCACGCTGCCGGGGATGATGTGGGTGAGGAACTCCCACCACTGCTGGTTCTCGCCCTTGTCGATCAGCTCGGCGGCGGTGCCGGTGGTCTCGATGGTGGAGGCGTCGGCGTTGACGCCGTCCCCGAGGCGGAAGATGTTGATGGCGACCAGGCCGGTGAGCATGGCCAGGATGGTGCCGATCTGGAAGTAGCCCAGGGCTTTCAGCCCGGTGACCCCGACCTTCTTCAGATCCGCCACGCTGGCGATGCCGCCGACGATGGTGAGGAAGACGATGGGGCCGATGAGCATCTTCATCGCTTCCACGAACGTGGTGCCGATCGGCTGCATGGCTTCCCCGGTTTCGGGGGCGAGCCAGCCGACGAGGATGCCGAGCACGATCGCCACGAGCACCCAGACGTAGAGCTGGCGGTACCAGGGCTTACGGGCGGCCGTGGGGTGGGTGTCACTGACCATGGTGTGGTCCATGAGTGTTGTCCTCGGTGTCGAGAAGGGAATGCTCCGCGGCGGTGCGCTGAGCCCTCAAGGGAAGTAAGCGGGGCTTGCCCCGGGCATGGGACAGCCAGGGGCCGGCCGGTACGGTGCCGGCCGGCCCCTGAAGAACGCCTCAGGCAGAGGCGGAGGTTGTTCAGGCGGAGGTCAGGGACTTGGCCAGGGCCTCGATGATCGCCTCGGTGATCTCGTTCGTGTCGGCGGTGCCGCCGATGTCGCGGGTGAGGTGGCCGGCGGCGGTGGTGGCCTCGATGGCGGCCTCGACCCGGCGGGCCTCGACGTGCAGGCCGAAGTGCTCCAGCATCAGGGCCGCGCTGGCGATGGTGCCGATGGGGTTGGAGATGCCCTTCCCGGCGATGTCCGGGGCGGAGCCGTGGACGGGCTCGAACATCGAGGGGTACCGCCGCTCCGGGTTGAGGTTCGCACTGGCGGCCAGCCCGAGGCTTCCGGCCATCGCCGAGCCCAGGTCGGAGAGGATGTCGGCGTTGAGGTTGGAGGCCACCACCACCGACAGCTCCTCGGGGTGCAGCACGAACTTGGCGCTCATCGCGTCCACCAGCACCGACTCCGTCTGCACGTCGGGGTAGTCTCCCGCGACGCGGGCGAAGACCTCGTCCCAGAGCACCATGCCGTACTGCTGGGCGTTGGACTTGGTGACGCTGGAGACCTTCTGGACCGTGCGCGTGCGGGCCAGGTCGAAGGCGAAGCGGATGATCCGCTCACAGCCCTTCTCGGTGAACAGGGAGGACTGGACGGCCACCTCGTTGCCGGGGCCCCGGCCGGAGAGGTTGCGCCCGCCGAGTCCGGCGTACTCGCCCTCGCTGTTCTCCCGGACCACGACCCAGTCCAGCTCGGTGTCGTCGGCCTTGCGCAGCGGGGAGACCACCCCGGGGAGGAACTTCACGGGGCGGATGTTGGCCCACTGGTCGAAGTTCTGGGTGATGTTCAGCCGCAGCCCCCACAGGGACACGTGGTCGGGGACGTTCTCCCACCCGACGGCCCCGAAGAGGATCGCGTCGAAGTTCTTGAGCTCCTCCAGGCCGTTGGGGTCCATCATCACCCCGTGCTCGGCGTAGTACTCGCTGCCCCAGGGGAACTCGGTCCACTCGAAGGAGAACTTCCCGTTGGACTGCTCGGCGATCGCGTCGAGGACCTTGCGGCCGGCGGCGACGACCTCCTTGCCCACCCCGTCGGCGGGGATCGAGGCGATCTTGAAAACCTGGTGCTCAGCCATGGTGGTGCTCTCCTTGTCGAGGTCTATCCGGTGTTGCCCGCATCACATCGCGGTGTTGAGTACCAGTAGAACGCCCCGACATACATAAGGTCCAAGACCTGAATTGCATCCCTTAAATAGGGGGTCCCTATGGTGCTGAGGGGTGGTCGACCGTGTGCTGGGCCGCGATGTCCAGGAAGGCCTGAGCGGCCGGGGTCAGGTCCGCCGGGCGGCTGAGCACAGCCACGTGCAGCACCGTGGTCGGCTCGATCCCCAGCACGCGCAGTCCCGCGGCCCTCGCTAGCGGGGTCCAGGAGGAGGGCATCACCGCGTGCCCGACTCCGGCCAGCACCAGCGGCAGCACCGAGGTGCGGTGGGCGACCTCGGCGGCGATCTGCACCTGCACCCCGCCGGCCAGGGCGTCGTCGACGAGCCAGCGCATCAGCGATCCCCGCTGGGAAGCCACCACCCGGTGTCCTTCCAGGTCCTGCCGGCCAATGGTCTCGCCGTCGCCGAAGTCGTCGGCCTGCGGATTGACGATCAGCACGAGCGGCTGCTGCTCCAGATGCATCACCTCGACCTCCGCGGAGCGGAACGGGCGGTCGGCGCCGAGGATCCCGATCTCCGCGCTGCCGGTGCGCACCGCCTCGGTCACCTCATCGGGGGTGAAGGCGGCGGCCACATTGAGGGTCACCGCCGGATGGGACTGTGCGTAGGCGTCGATCATCGACGTCAGCGGCTCGATCCCCGGAGAGGGCATGGCGATCACGTCCAGGCGGCCGCTGCGCACCCCGCGCAGATCATCGATGGCCGCCCGGGCCGTCTCCAGATCACGGACCACCACCCGGGCCGGGCCCACGAGCTCCTCCCCGGCCTCGCTGAGCACCACCCGCCGCCCGATCCGATGGAACAGCGAGACTCCCAGCTCCCGCTCCAGGCCCTTGATCGTCTGCGACAACGAGGGCTGGGCGATGATCAAATGCTCCGCCGCCCGGGTGAACCCGCCGTGGTCCACCACGGCCAAGAAGTACTTCAGCTGCCGAACATCCATCTCTGTCTTCCCTTCTCATGCACCACAGGACGCCGGGGCGGTGCCGCTCCCCGGATGACGACGCAGGCCAATCACTGCCATCGTCGCCGCCGCAGCTGCGCCCCGGTGCACGCATCGGCCCCGCTTCACGCGAACCCACCCGGCGGTGAAGTCACAGTTCGCAAGCTCCAAGAATCCCGCGACCCCTTGGGTGCCGGGTGGGGTCGCCACCCATGGACCTATTGGTTCTTCCTATTGGCGTAGTAGACAACAGGCCTTGGACGTGATGCAAGTCACGGACGCATGGTGAGTCCATCCCATCTATGGAAGGACCTGGACCGTGCAAACCCAGCAACCCGTTTCCGCCGGCCCCACGAGTGCTCCACCCCGCACGGACGTCCGTGCTGCCCTGCTGGGCGGCAAGACCTTCCGTAGCCTCAGCGAGCAGACCCTCTCCCCGCGGGAGGAGAAGTTCGAACGCGCCCGCCAGACCACCGGGCTGTTCCTGGCCCCGGCGGTGGCGATCATCTTCGCCCTGCTGCCGCTGAACATGGACCCCACCCAGCACCTGCTGGCCGCGGTGTTGCTGGGCGTGATCATCCTGTGGATCTGCGAGCCGGTGCCCATCCCGATCGGCGGGCTCATCGGCGTGGCCGCCGTGGTGATCCTCGGGGTGGCCCCGGCCTCGGATGTGCTCCAGCCGTTCGGGTCGACCACGATCTTCACCTTCATCGGGGCGTTCATCCTCGCCCAGGCCATGCTCAAGCACGGCATCGCCCAGCGTCTGGCCTTCTTCGTGCTCTCCCTGCCCGGGGTCGGCAGGTCCACCTACCGGATCATCATCGCCTTCGGCGTGATTACCTGCATGCTCTCGGCCTTCGTCTCCAACACCGCCACGGTGGCCATGCTCATGCCCACCGCCCTGGGCATCCTGGCCGTCATCGCCCAGCTCATGCAGGACAAGGGCGTGGTGAAGGCCGACTTCGACCCCCTGCGGCTGCGGGTCGGGGCCGCGCTGCTGCTCATGCTCGCCTACGGCGCCTCCGTCGGCGGTCTGCTCACCCCGGTCGGCTCCCCGCCGAACCTCATCGGCCGCGGCCTGATCGAGGAGGCCACCGGCACCCGGATCTCCTTCGCCCAGTGGATGGCTGTTGCCTTTCCGGTGTGCCTGGCCATGTTCGTGGTCCTGGCGGTCATCATGTTCCTGCTCAACAAGCCCGAGATCCGCCGGATCGAGGGCGTGGAGGAGTACATCCGCGAGCACCGCCAGGCCCAGGGGAGGATGTCCCGGGCGGAGAAGAACACCCTGGTCGCCTTCGGTCTCACCGTCACCCTGTGGCTGCTGCCGGCCGTCGTCAGCCTGTTTGCCGGTACCGAGTCGGCCGCCTACATCTTCCTCGACGACCGCCTCGACGAGGGCATCGTGGCGGTGCTCGGGGCCTCTCTGCTGTTCATCCTGCCCACGAACTGGAAGAAGCGCGAAGCCACCCTCACCTGGACCGACGCGGCCAAGATCGACTGGGGCACCATCGTCCTGTTCGGCACCGGCATCATCTTCGGCTCCCTGCTGGCCGACACCGGCCTGGCCGAGACCATCGGCACCGGCGCGGCCGAGAACCTGCCCATCACCAACGTCGTGGCCATCACCATCTTCTCCGCCGTGCTCGCGGTGCTGATCTCCGAGACGACCTCCAACACGGCATCGGCGGCGGTGATCGTGCCCATCGTGATCCCGCTGTGCCAGGCCATGGGCGTGGACCCGTTCGTCCCGGCCATGGCCGCCACGTTCGCCGCGTCCTTCGGGTTCATGCTGCCGGTCTCCACCCCGCAGAACGCCATCGTCTACGGCACCGGGGCCGTGCCCATTACCCGCATGATCCGCACCGGCCTCTTCTTCGACATCCTCGGCGTGGCCCTGATCGTCGCCATCGTCCCGGTGATGATCGCCGTCGTCGGCATCGGCGGCTGACCCCGGCACCCAGAGCCGCAAGAACCACTACTGCTCAAGGCCCCCACCACGGTGGGGGCCTTGAGATCATCCGTGTCTAGTAGGGTTCCTCGGCATGCCGCGCCACGGGTGGTGCACAGAGAGGCCCGACGGAGCAGACCAGACATACCCCTGGTTTACATATGGCCGGTTACCGGACACTGCCCATGGGGGCCACGTTGCAGTAGGGATTGGTCTTCTGGATGGCCTGGACGGCTTTGGTCTTGACACCATGCCGGCGGGATTTCAGGGTGGCGGTGCGACGTTCGTTGAGCCGCGCACCTGGGGGATGCCATGCACAGCTATCCGTCCGAGCACCATCGTGATGATTCCACCACTTCGCCGGAGGAGACTCCTGAATGGTTGGTGGAAGCGGTGGCGACCATGATGGCCACCGGACGCATCCCGGGTCTGTCCCTTGTCGTGGTCGATGCGCAACGGTCGTTGTACGCCGGTGGGTTCGGAACCGCTGATCTGTCCACGGGGGCGCCGGCGACTCCGTCCACGGCGTTCCTGTGGTTCTCCATGAGCAAGATCGTCACCGCCACGGCCGTCATGACCCTGGTCGAGGACGGTCGCCTCGAGCTGGACGCCCCGGCGGCCGACTACGTGGACTACCTGCGCGCCCCGGCTGCCGCTCAGCCCACGGTGAGGCAGTTGCTGACCCACACCGCAGGCTGGTCCAATCCACTACCGCTGCGATGGGTCCACCCGGCCGGGCAGGAGCCGCCGGCGGTCGAGGACCTGCTGCGGTCCGTGCTGAGCCGACCTCGCGCCTACCGCCACACCCCGGGGCGGAAGGCCCGATACACCAACATCGGCTATCTAGCCCTGGGCCAGGTCATTGAAGCCGTGAGCGGGATGCCGGTGACCACCTATCTGCAGCACGCCGTGCTGGACCCGGCGGGCATGACCGGCACTGGGTTCACCTATCGCCCAGGGGTACCAGCCGCCACCGGTTACGTGCGCGCCTCGCGCGCTGCCGATCCACTGCTGCGCCGCCTGCTCCCACCCGGGGTGGCCGGGACCCGTCACGGCGCGTACCTGGGCTTGCGGCCCTTCTACGTCGACGGACCCGCCTACGGGGGCCTGGTCGGCGATGTGGTGGATGCCGGAAGATTCCTCCGGTTGCATCTGGGCGATGGTCAGGTCGAGGGGCGCCGTATCCTCTCCGCTGAGACGGCCTGGTCCATGCGCGTGATCGAGCACCCGGGGAAGCCCTTCGACCACGGGATCGGCTGGTTCCGCCGCCCCACCAAGGGGGCAGGGCAGTGGATCGAGCACTTCGGAGCCGGCGCCGGATTCTGGAACATCATGCGCCTCTACCCAGACCAAGGCCTGGGCATCGCGGTGATGACCAACAGCACCACGACCTACGACTTCGAGCCCCTTTTCGCTCTCCTGACAACCGCCTCCTGGTCGTAACACCTTCGGGTGATGCCCATGAGGTCGGTCAGCGATCCACGGCCGCTGCAGTGGGGTTCTTTATCCAGCACACCGCACGAGTGAACGACCACGATGAGCGGCACCTCACCTACCCGTCAAGAGATCCACGACGAGCTCGAACATGCTCGAACGGACTTCCACGCCCACGTGACAACAGCAGCTCCAGCGGATCTGCGCCGGCCCTCGTCCGGCACCCGATGGACCAGTTGCCGCTGGCGCGCCTGATGGGTTGCCTCCCCGAACCGGTCAGCCGCGCCTTCGCCCGGACACTGCAGGTCGGCACCCGGCCCTTCCACTTCATCAACTACCAGAGCGACCGCGGGGCCGCGCGCATGATTCACGGCCCGCGGCTCATCCGGTGGTTCGACCGCACCTTCGACGTCCTGTAGACCCGGCTGGAAACCGAGCCCGCGGACGCACTGGCCCGCGGTATGCACATGCCCGTGTCCTGGGACCCGTACTTCCGGGACTGGATGAGCCTGGCCGAGATCTACCACTACGGCACCCAGCACTACGACCACCACCGACAGCAGCTGACCCTCGACTGGCCATCATGCGGAGCCCACTGATGGCCTCGGTCTTGCGGTCGAGTCGGCTCAGTCGGCGACCTGCGGTCTGGGTCAGATCGCCACTTCAGGACCGACCAAGCTGATGCTTATGAGGCCATGAGCATGGGGCGAACGCGAAGTCCGTCCCCTCCGCTTTACAGATGGCCCGGCGAGCGGCCGGTGGGCTACCGGGGTGAGCGTGCCCATCCCAGTGGCCCATGGAGAGGCTTTGCCGCCGTGGTGTCTGTGCTCCCTCCCGGTCGTGGGGTGCTGGACCTGCGTGGTGACGGGATTCCAGGGCTGGCCACGATCCAAAGAGTCTCCGGTAAGGCCTGGCTCAACCCCGGCACAGCTTGCCTGCCTACCGTTCTCAGCAGTCACCCCCTTACTGATGGAGAACCCGTGGACCCGCGCTCCCCGCACGAGACGATGCTCCGCTACGAGGGGCGCCGCCTGCCCCGGCCGGAGGAGGAGGTGGTGGACCAGGGGCTGGGTTTCGACCTCGGCACGCTGGTGAGCCGGCGGCGGGTGCTGGGGTTCCTCGGCGTGGGCGCGGCCACGGCCGGCCTGGCCGCGTGCGGGGCGACCGGCGGCTCCTCCGCCGGTACGAGCTCATCGGCCTCGTCCCCGGCCACCGCCTCGCCCTCGGCCACGGCCCCAGCGGCCGAGGAGATCCCCGACGAGACCGCCGGGCCGTATCCCGGGGACGGTTCCAATGGCCCGGACGTGCTGGAGCAGAGCGGGATCGTGCGCAGCGACCTGCGCTCCAGCTTCGGGGACGCGGCCGGGGCCGCCGCGGGGGTGCCCATGACCTTGGAGCTGACCGTCGCCGACCTCGCCGGCGGCGGGGTGCCCTTCGCCGGGGCGGCCGTCTACGTCTGGCACTGCGACCGGGAGGGCCGCTACTCCCTGTACTCCGAGGGCGTCACGGAGGAGAACTACCTGCGCGGGGTGCAGATCGCCGACGAGGACGGGAAGGTGCGCTTCACCAGCATCTTCCCCGCCTGCTACACCGGGCGGTGGCCGCACGTCCACTTCGAGGTCTATCCCGAGCAGGCCTCCATCACCGACTCCACTTCTGCGATCGCCACCTCCCAGGTGGCCCTGCCCAAGAACGCCTGCGACGCCGTCTACGCCACTGCCGGCTACGCGTCCTCGGTGGCCAACCTCGCCCAGCTCACCCTGGCCACCGACAACGTCTTCGGCGACGACGGCGGGGCGAGCCAGCTCGGGGCGGTCACCGGCAACGTCTCCGACGGCTACACCGTGACCCTGACCGCGGGGGTGGACACCACCACCCCCACCGGCGGCGGCATGGCCGGAGCCCCCGCCGGGGCACCGCCGGCTGGCGGGCCCGGCCAGGTGCCCCGGCAGGCTGAGCACCGCCCCGGACGGCGGAGGCAACTGCACCTCCTGACCGGCCGAACCAGATCGTCCCCGCTTACCGCAGAAAGGAGTACCCGTTGGCCAGACTCTTCGACAACCCCATGAGCATGCTGCTGATCCTGCCGGTGGGCATGCTGCTGTTCCGCGCCCCGAAACTGCCCGCCATTGCCCGCAGCCTCGGCCAGTCGATGCGCATTCTCAAGTCCGAGGTGACGCAACTGAAGGAGGACCAGCCCATCCAGGCCGATGTGAGTTTCAAGGGGCGGGCTGCGCACGAGAACCAAGGGGCCACCGCGCCGCGCAGCTAGCTCAGGGGTGCGAGTCGGGACCGTCCCGCGGATCAGCCCCGAGCCAAACAGGGTCCGGATCTCTGGTTTACATATGACCGAGTAAAGGTTGACGAGCCGCTGCCGTCGCGGTGGCAACAGGGCGTGGAGCGTTTGGACTGCTCGGCGCTGAGTAGATGGCCATGGCCGTGCCCTTGCGGGGTAGAGGCGCTGGTCTATGGGCGGTGAAGCTGGACGGGCGTGGCGGCGGCCGTCTCGATGGTTCGGTGTTGTTCATCGTCAAGGTCGCCCTGGCAGCGCTAGAGGCACAAATTGAACGAGCATCACTGATCACTGATCTGGCTCCTCGTACGGGTGGGCCCCTTATTCGGCAACGATGAGGGCCTGCGGGGCGGCCTGCTCTATCCGCGTCGACAGCCAGTGCAGCTGCGTGGTGGTCTCACCCTCGCAGCGTTCCACGACGTCGATCAGCTCCTGGTCGCGCAGGCCCTGGGCGGCCTGTTTCACCACGGTCCAGGTGATGTCCACGAGGCTGGCCAGCAGGTAGAGGTCCTGCAGGTCCCGCAGCAGTCCCACGGGCCCGGAGCGGGTCTCCGACAGCCCGTCGGCGTGCAGCCGCTCGGGCTCGTCGTCCTCCTCGACTTCCCCGTAGCGGTCGACGACCGGGGCCAGGGCCCGGACGTGGACCTCGCACTGGCCGGCCAGGGCCCGGCAGAGGTGGTACACGTCCGGTTCGGCGCCGTGGCCCTCGGCGACCTGGCGGAAGGACGCGGCCAGGGTCCGCTCGGAGCGGTGGAGCAACCCCAGGTAGACGGGCAACTTCATGCTCTTTCCTCCTTGGTGGCCACGGCCGGCGGCTCGGTCGGGGCGATGGTCTCGTCCACCTCGGCCGCCGCCCCACCCACGGTGGCCGGGACACGCCCGCCCCGGGCGGGGCGCGAAGCGGTGGTGGTGGGGGCCGGGGCCGGGGCGGTGGAATCAGCGACCTTGGTCACCCGCACGGCCGCGGTCTTGAACACCGGCTGCTTCGACACCGGATCCCACTCGGTGAGCGTCAGCTCGTTGGCCGCCCGGTGCCGCTGCTGCGGATCACGACCAGTCGGGTCGGGGGTGTCCCAGTAGCCGTAGTGGAAGGGCGCGAACACCGTCCCGGCGCGCACGTCCCCGACCCGCACCGGGGCGGTCAGGTGGCCCCGGGGGGACTCCACCCGCACCACGTCGCCCTCGACCAGCCCCAGGTCCCCGGCGTCGACCGCGGAGATCTCCACCCAGGCGTCCGGGGCGGCCCCGTCCAGCGGGGCTGCGCGGCCGGTCTTGGTGCGGGTGTGGAAGTGGTAGACGGTCCGCCCCGTGGTGAAGCGCAACGGGTAGTCCTGGCGCGGGGGCTCGTGGGGACCCTGGTAGGGGGCGGTCTTGAAGATCGCCCGCCCGCCCGGTGTCATGGCCCGGTAGGCCTGCGGCCCCACGGTGGCGCCGGTGGTGAGGTCGTGGCCGTAGGTCTCGCAGTAGTCCGGATCGGTGGAGAACACTCCGTCGCGGTAGAGGCGCACGGTGCCGTCGGGGTGCTCGTCATTGACCGGCCAGGGGATCCCGCTACCCCCGCGCAGCCGGCCGTAGCTGATGCCGGTGTAGTCGCACGGCCGCCCCCGGGTGCATGCGCGCCAGGCGCTGAAGGCCTCCTCCGGGCCGTCCCACTCGAGCAGGGGCGCCCCGGAGCGGGTGCGGAACCCCATCCGCCGGGAGTAGTCCAGGAAGATGTCCAAGTCGCTGCGGGCCTCCCCCGGTGGGTCCACGGCCTTCTCGGACAGGTGGACGGTGCGGTTGACGTTGGTGAAGGTCCCGGTCTTCTCCCCCCAGGCCGCGGCCGGCAGCACCACATCGGCGTACTGAGCGGTCTCGGTCAGGTACAGGTCCTGGACGACGAGGAACAGTCCCTGCCGGTCCAGGATGTCCCGGATGCGCGGCAGCTGAGGCATGGACACCGCCGGGTTGGTCGCGGAGATCCACAGGAACTCGATCGAGCCCTGCTCGACGTAGCGGAAGATCTGCATCGCGTGGGTGGGCGGGGCCCAGTGCGGGATCACCAGCGGGTCCACGCCCCACAGATCGGCCAGTTCCTGCACGTGGGCGGGGTTCTCCCAGTTGCGGAACCCCGGCAGGTCCCCATCGGCCCCGCACTCCCGGTTGTTCTGGGCGGTGGGCTGGCCGTTCATCTGCAGGATCCCGCACCCTGGTCTCCCGAGCAGCCCGCGCAGCAGGTGCAGGTTGTTGACCTGGCAGGCCGAGGCGGTGGCCTGGGCGGACTGGTAGAAGCCCTGCAGCACCGTGGAGAGCACCCGTTCGGAGGTCCCGAAAATGCGGGCGGCCTCCCGCACATCGCCGGCGGCCACCCCGCATTCGGCGGCCACCGCCTCGGGTGTCCAGGGCTCGATCTGCTCCGCGAGGTCCTCGAAACGCAACGTGTGGGCGGCGATCCAGTCCTCGTCGATCCACCCCTGGGCGATCACCTCGCGGATCAGCCCGTGCATCAGTGCCAGGTTGGTGCCCGGTTTCACGGCCAGGTGCACGTCGGCGTGCCGGGCGACCTCGGTCTCCCGCGGGTCCACGCACACCACCTTCGGCCGGTCCGGGCCGGCGAGCCGGTCCAGCACGCGGGCCCACAGCACGGTCTGGGTCTCGGCCATATTGTGCCCGTACAAGAACATCGCGTCGCACTCGTCGATGTCGACGTAGCTACCGGGTTGCCCGTCGGCGCCGAAGGACTCCTTCATCGCCGCCGCCGCCGTGGCCGTGCACAAGCGGGTGTTGCCGTCCATGTGCGGGGTGCCGATCCCGGCCTTGCCCAGAACCCCGAGGGCGTAGTACTCCTCCAGGAACAGCTGCCCGGAGGTGTAGAACCCGTGGGACAACGGGCCCTTGTCCTGCAGCAACGCTTGGCTGCGGGCCACGATCCGACCCATCGCGGTGTCCCAATCCGTCTCCACCAGGACACCGTTCTCCCGTACCAGCGGGCGGGTGAGACGGTCCCGGTGGGACACGCCCTGCCAGGAGGCGAACAAACCCTTCGGCCCCAGCCGGCCGTGATTGACGATGTCCACCGCCCGGCCCCGCACCCCGACCATGGCCCCGTCCTTCACGGCGATGTCCACCCCGCAGCCGTTGCTGCACAGCACACAGGCCGACTGCACCCACCGCTCCACGTCCTCCTCGACCAGTCCCTCGGCCAGCACCTGGTCCACCCGCACCGGCCACCGCTGCCCCCGGGCGAAAGGCGTGCGCGTGCCCCAGATGTCGGCGATGCGATCCACCATGGTCGTACCTTTCGTCGATGTGCCGCGCCTCCAGTGCGGAAGACCCGACCGGCCCCGGGAGGCGACCTTTCACCTAGCGACGGTAATGCGCGCCACAGCGGGAAGGAACCCACCACAGGGCATCGATCGCTTGAGGCCGTTTCCGTCTTCGCCCCGTCCGCAAGGACTGTCGTGGATCCTGAGTTGTCAGCTCGGTGGGCTGCTGGGCCGACACGATTCGGGGCGTGCGGTCGCCTGGGACACCGCGTCCACGGCGCGGATGAAACCGAGATGGCTGAAGGCCTGGGGGAAGTTCCCGGCCAGACGCCCGCTTACCGGGTCGTACTCCTCAGCGAACAGGCCCAGGTCGGTGGCGTAACCGGTGAGCTGGTCCAGGAGGGTCTGGGCGTCGTCAATCCGCCCGCTACGGGCGTACTGCTCCACGAGCCAGAAAGTGCAGATCAAGAACGGGTACTCATCACCCTGCAGGCCATCCAGGCCGGTCTCGATGCGGTAGCGGCGCAGCAACCCGTGCTCGTCGGCCAGTTCGTGCTCGATCCGCGCCACGGTGCCGAGCATGCGCGGGTCGTCGTAGGCAATGAAGCCGGTGTGCGGCAGTTGCAGCAGGGAGGCGTCCACCTCGGTGTTGTCGTAGGTCTGTGTGAAGGAGTTGCTCTGTTTGTCGAAGCCGTGTTCCAGTATCTCGGTGTGCAACCGGTCACGCAGGCCCCGCCACCGCTTCGACGGGCCATCCAAGCCGTGTTCTTCGACGGCGCGGATGCCGTGGTTGAACGCCGCCCACATCATGGCGCGTCCGTGGACGAAGTTGGCCGGTTCCCCCCGCATTTCCCAGATCCCGTGGCCGGTGCGGTCGTAGTTGGCCTCGACGAAGCGCAGAAGATTCTTCTGCAGCCCCCAGGAGTACTCGTCCTCCTCGATTCCGGCATCGCGCAGGGCGGCCAAGGCAATCATGACCTCACCCACCACATCGGCCTGGTACTGGCCGGCGGCGCCGTTACCGATCCGCACCGGGGACGAGCCCTCATAACCGGCCAAATGGGGCAGCTCCACCTCGGGCAATTCACGTTCCCCGGCGATCCCGTACATGATCTGGATGTCCTCGGGGTCCCCGGCGACGGCGCGCAGCAACCAGTTGCGCCAGTGCATGGCGCCGTCGGTGAAGTGGTGGGTGATGAGGGTCTCGATGGTCAGGGCCGCGTCGCGCAACCAGGTGTAGCGGTAGTCCCAGTTGCGCACACCCCCGAAATCCTCGGGCAGAGACGTGGTGGGGGCGGCCACGATGCCACCGGTGTCACTGTTGGTCAACGCCCGCAGCACCCTCAAGGAGCGCAGCACGGCTCGGTCGTGATCGTTGTGCACGCTGACCCGGGCGGACCATTCTCGCCAGTAGGCGACGGTGCGGTCGAAGGCTTCCTGTGGATCCTCGGGGGTGGGCGGGAAGTGGTGGGACAGGTGCCAGGTCAGCACCCAGTCCAGGGACTCGCCTTCCGCTAGAGGGAACACGCCAGTGAGGCGGTCAGCGACCGCGCCCTGGTAGTCGTCGGGGTGGCCCTCCGGTGAGGCGTCGTGCCGCTCTTCCATGCCTTCTTGGGGTTCTATCTGCTGGGCTTCGTGGGGGTGCAGCAGGGGACCGGCCAGCAGCAGGGCATCGGGGCCGGCCACCGAGAGCAGCCCGCACGTTCCGGCGCCGTCGAGGTCCACCCGGCGGGTCCAAGGCTTGGCGCGGTTGTAGTCGAAACGGATCCGCAAGTCATGCTCGACCTCCACCTGGCCGTCCACACAGGCCACCCGCCGCACGAGGTCGGCGCGGTGGCTGCCTGGGGGCATGAAGTCGGTGACCACCACGGTGCCGGTGGGAGTGAACCAGGTGGTCTCCAGCACGAAGGTGCCCGGCAAATAACGGCGGGACACCACCTTCCCGTCCACCGCCGAGACCTTCCAGCGCCCGTCCTCCGGCCCCCCGAGCAGGGCGGTGAAAACGGCCGGGGAATCGAAGCGGGGGAAGCACAACCAGTCGATGCTGCCCTCTCGGGACACCAACGGACCGGTGTGCAGATCTGACAGCAGAGCGTAGTCCTCCAGCGGGGTGGAAGCTCGTCGGGCAGAGTCGGTGTCCATGGGCTCATTCAACCAAGGGAGCCTGGCGACACCCAGGGCAGGTCGGCGTAGCGTGCTGATATGGAGACCACCAGCACAGATAAGACCAGTGCGGAAAACACGGGCGCGGGCACCACAGGGATGGAGAGCATCGGGACCCTGGTGGTCCTGGGCGCCACCGGTGACCTCACTTCCCGGTTGCTGCTGCCCGGGCTGGGGCGGTTGCTCACGGAGCAGCCCGGGCGGCGGATCCGTCTGATTGGCGCCGACCTCGCCCCGCGCGACAGCCAGCAGTGGGCCGACACTGTGCGCGCGGCCTTTGACTCCGTGGAGGCCACCGGCCCGGCCGTGGACCATGTGCTGGCCCACGCCGAGTACCTGGTCACCGACGCCGCCTCGGCGGAGGACCTTCAGCAGGTGCTGGCCTCCGCCACCGGGATCCCGGCCCTGTACTTCGCCCTGCCGCCGGCGGTGACGGCCCAGGCCATTGCAGCGCTGCACGAGGTGGCACTGCCCGAGGGCACCGTGCTGGCCCTGGAGAAGCCCTTCGGGGTGGACCGTGCCAGCGCCGCTGCACTGAACCGTCAGCTGGCCTCCCTGGTGGAGGAGGACCAGGTCTTTCGGGTGGACCACTTCCTGGGCAAGTCCACGGTGCTCAACATCCTGGGGCTGCGCTTCGCCAACTACCTGTTCGAACCGTTGCTCAATCGCGATCACGTCGCGAAGGTCGAGATCGTCTACGACGAACAACTGGGCTTGGAGAACCGCGCCGGCTACTACGACCGGGCCGGGGCGATGGTGGACATGATCCAGTCCCACCTGCTGCAGGTCATGGCCCTGGTCACCATGGACGCCCCGCAGTCGGTGCACGCCACCGACCTGCGCGCGGCCAAGACCGAGGCCCTGCGCGCGGTCCGTCCCTTCGGCGGTGACCCGGTAGCGGCCAGTCGGCGCGCCCGCTACACCGCCGGCACCATCGAAGACCGCCGCCTTCCCTCCTACGTCGAGGAGCACGGGGTGGACCCGGAACGGGACACCGAGACCCTGGCCGAGGTCACCCTGGAGTCGAGCACCTGGAGGTGGTCAGGGGTCCCCTTCACCCTGCGCTCCGGTAAGGCCCTGGGAGCTGCCCGGCGGGATATCGCCATCACCTTCCGAGAGGTCCCGCACCTGCCCACCGGCCTGGACGGGCATCTCGAGCCGACGGTGCTGCGCCTCTGCCTGAAACCCGACGCGATGGTGCTGGAGCTCAACGTCAACGGCCCCGGCGATCCCTTCGTTCTGGATCGCGGCCGGCTCACCGCCGACTTCGGCGCCGGCCGGTTGAACCCCTACGGGGAGGTCCTGCACGGACTCCTGGACCGGGACCCGTCCCTGTCCCTTTCCGGAGCAGCCGCCGAGCACGCCTGGGGGGTCGTCGATCAGATCCGGGCAGCATGGCAGTCCGGGCAGGTGCCCCTGGAGGAGTACCCCGCCGGATCACCAGGACCGCAGAACTGGCAGTCATGATCCCCGCGGGGCGCGTGGCGGCGCAGGTCCGCAGCACAGACGGGGAGACCTGCGGGAAGGCGAACAAGTGATGGCGAAGAAGCACCCGGTGCAGGTTCGTCGGGCCTATGAAGAGCCCGCTGTGGGCGACGGCACCCGTGTGCTGGTCGACCGGCTGTGGCCCCGGGGACTGAGCAAGGACAAAGCCGATCTGGATGAGTGGTGCAAGACCGTCGCGCCTTCGACCGCGCTCCGGCAGTGGTACGGCCACGATCCAGAGCGTTTCGAGGAGTTCGCCCGCCGCTACCACACCGAACTCGCCGACCCCGAACGCGCCGAAGCCCTCCAGCACTTGCGCGAGCTGGCCCAGCGCGGGCCGCTGACACTGATCACTGCCACCAAGACCCCGCAGATCAGCGAAGCCGCCGTCCTAGCCGATCTGCTGCGGCGCTGACCTGCTCCTCACCGGCGCCCCGCCAAGCGCCCTGCGCGCCGGGGCGGATCGGAGGTCCCGGTCCGCCCTGTTGCTCACCATCCCACCGGGCCATGATGGGGCACGAAGGGCTGCCCCGCAGACCGAAGTGGGTCGCACTGGACGCTCTACCGGGCGTGGAGCAGCACATGAGCGACAGAAACCGGTTGGAAAGGATGGGGGACACCATGCAGATGGGACTGGTAGGACTGGGCAAAATGGGCGGGAACATGCGTGAACGCCTGCGCCAGGCCGGGCACACCATTATCGGCTACGACACCAACCCGGAGCTCTCCGACACCGAGAGTCTTGAGGCGATGGTGGGGCAGATCGACCGTGAACCGCAGGTCGTGTGGGTCATGGTCCCGGACAAAGTGGTGGACCCGGTGATCGAGGAACTGGCCGGGCTGCTGGGGGAGGGCGACGTCATCATCGACGGCGGCAACTCCCGCTGGATCCACGACGCCCCCCGGGCGCAGAAGCTCGCCGACAAGGGCATCGAGTACCTGGACTGTGGGGTCTCCGGGGGTGTGTGGGGCATCACCCAGGGCTACGCGCTGATGGTCGGCGGGGATGAAACGACCGTGGCGAAGGTCCAGCCGATCTTCGACTCCCTCAAGCCCGCCGGGGAGTTCGGCTTCGTGCACGCCGGGGAGCACGGCGCCGGCCACTTCGCGAAGATGGTCCACAACGGCATCGAGTACGCGATCATGCAGGCCTACGCTGAGGGCTGGGAGCTGCTCGAGGCTGCCGGTCATGTCACCTCGGTGCGGGAGACCTTCAACTCCTGGCGTGAGGGTTCGGTCATCAAGTCCTGGTTGCTGGACCTGGCGGTCAACGCCCTGAACGAGGACGAGCACCTCGACCGGTTGGCCGGCTACGCCGAGGACTCCGGGGAGGGCCGCTGGACAGTGGAGGCCGCTCTGGATCTGGCGGTGCCGGTCCCGGCCATCTCCAACGCCCTGTTCGCCCGGTTTACCTCCCGCCAGGACGAGGCCCCGGCGATGAAGATGATCGCGGCGATGCGCAACCAGTTCGGCGGGCATGCGGTGAAGGACGTGGCCACCGGGCCCGAGCACGTCGAAGCATCCCCTGGGGAAGAACCAGCCCACCCCGCCGAGCAGTAAGCCGGGCCCAATCCGGCCTGAACGAAGAAGGGCCCACAGGCGGCAGTACCACCATGCCAGCGCTACCGGTTGAGTCCACCGAGCCCCTCTCAGTGCTGGCCCACGTCCTGACCTTCGCTCGGTGCATTCTGGCCCGGGGGATCCAGCGGCTTGGCCGTCCGGGCCAGCATCTGCCGGTCTTCTGCCCCTGGATCCTTCTGCCAGGGCCAGCGCCCGGTGATCTCCAGTTCGAGGGAGAAGCTGAGGAACGTGCGGATCAGCACGATCACGGCGAGCACTCCGACCGACTGGAAGGTAGGAGTGACCGCCACGGTGCGGATGATATCGGCAGCCACCAACAGCTCCAGACCCAGCAGAATGGACCGGCCCAAGCCTTGCCGGTAGCGGTGGTACACGCCCTCCCCGGCACCTCCCCGTAGAAGAGCACCAACTGCGATGAGGGTGGCCAGGACCGCGCCCAAAACGATGGCGACCACCCCGGCCACATCAACGGCCTTACCCACGCTCTCCAAGATGCCCAGGAACTCCACGCTGCCCCCTTCCCTGTTCCACTCGGACCGGGTCACCAGAAAGCTCAGCCCCCCGTGGCCGACGCCCGTGGGAGGTGAGACTACTCGGAGCGCACCATCGAGTCATGGGCCACCAGATTCACGGTCGCAGAGGTTCCGGTATCACCGCCGCTCCCCATGTGAACCGGGGATTACCCCTGGATGCACCCGGACGACGAGCCAGGATAGGGCGCCCTCCGGATGCCATCCTGCAGAGAATCGGGAGGCGTTCACTCCTGACGGGTGGCCATGGCGGCGTCGTCGACCGGGGACTGTTGCGGGGACTCCATCCCCAACTCGGGGTGGTGTAGGTCTAGCGCCGGGCGCTCGGAGCGGATCCGCGGCAACGAGGTGAAGTTGTGCCGCGGCGGTGGGCAGGACGTCGCCCACTCCAGCGAACCGCCGAAGCCCCACGGGTCATCCACCTCGACCTTCTTGCCGTGGCGGGCAGTCGTCCACACGTTGTACAGGAACGGCACAATGGAGGCTCCCAGCAGCATCGCGCCGGCGGTGGAGATCTGGTTCATCCAGGTGAACCCGTCCTCGGGCAGATAGTCCGCATAGCGGCGCGGCATGCCCGAGACCCCGAGCCAGTGCTGGATCAGGAACGTGGTGTGGAAGCCCACGAACAGCATCCAGAACTGGATCTTCCCCAGCCGCTCATTGAGCATCTTGCCGGTGAACTTCGGCCACCAGAAGTAGAAGCCGGCGAACATGGAGAACACCACCGTGCCGAACACCACGTAATGGAAATGGGCCACCACGAAATAGGAGTCCGAGACGTGGAAGTCCAGCGGCGGGGTCGCCAGGATCACCCCGGTCAGGCCACCGAAGAGGAACGTGAACAAGAAGCCCAGCACCCACAGCATCGGCGTCTCGAAGGTGATCGAGCCCTGCCACATGGTGCCGATCCAGTTGAAGAACTTCACCCCGGTGGGCACGGCGATCATCATCGTCATGAAGGCGAAGAAGGACAGCATGACCGCGCCGGTGACGTACATGTGGTGGGCCCACACCGTCACCGACAGGGACGCGATGGCGATCGTGGCGAAGACCAGGCCCTTGTACCCGAAGACCGGTTTCCTCGAGAACACCGGGATGATCTCCGTGACGATCCCGAAGAACGGCAGCGCGATGATGTAGACCTCCGGGTGGCCGAAGAACCAGAACAGGTGCTGCCACAGCACCGGCCCACCGGCGACCGGGTCGAAGATGTGCCCGCCCAGAGTGCGGTCCATCCCCAGGGCGAACAAGGCCGCGGCCAAGGGTGGGAACGCCATGATCACCAGCAGAGCCGTCACCAGGGTGTTCCACGTGAAGATCGGGATCCGCCACATGGTCAGCCCCGGGGCGCGCATCGCAACAATTGTGGTGATGAAGTTGACTGACCCCATGATGGTGCCGAAGCCCGACAGCGCCAGGCCGAAGACCCACAGGTCGCCGCCCAGGCCGGGCGAGAACGAGGAGTTCGACAGCGGGGTGTAGGCGAACCAGCCGAAGGACGCCGCGCCCTGCGGGGTGATGAACCCGGCGGTGGCGATCAGCGAGCCGAAGAGGAAGAACCAGAACGCCAGGGCGTTCAGTCGCGGGAAGGCCACATCGGGGGCGCCGATCTGCAGGGGCATGATGACGTTGGCGAAGCCGGCGAACAACGGGGTGCCGAACATCAGCAGCATCAGTGTGCCGTGCATGGTGAACAGCTGGTTGTACTGCTCCTTCGTCGCCACCACCTGCAGGCCTGGTTCCCACAGCTCAGCGCGGATCAGCAACGCCATCACCCCGGCCAGGAGAAAGAACACGAAGGAGGAGATCAGGTACATGTACCCGATCGTCTTGTGGTCGGTCGACGTCAACCACCCCACGATCTTCCGCCCCTTGGACCGGGGCACGACCTGCGGTGCGACGGCGGAGCGGCGTTCCTCGGCGGTGTACTCATAGATGGCCATTGGAAGAACCTCCTAGCGCCCCAGGGGAAACACCGCAGCAACCGGCCACGCAACACTCACGCACCGGTACCACGCGCCCGGCCCCACGGTCTGCTATCTCCCGGAACTGCAACCCAGCAGTGAACTCCGACAGTACTCCCACGTCCTGTCTATGCCCATCGTCGTGTCCGGGCGAATCTCGCGGCGAAGGAACGCCCGGGGCTCTCATGGGTCAGACGTCCGGGTTCCGGACCGACAGCACCTCGCGCAATGTCCGTTCGTCTCATGAGCAATTCGCACGCACGCAGCACCAGCACATCGACGCCAGGGCCGGTAGTAGCACTGTTGCTCTGTGCTTCGCCTATGGCCAGCTACCGGCCACGACCTACGCGGGTCACGTTGCAGCAGGAGTTCTAGGAGTGCAGGGTCTCGGTCGGGGTGCAGCCGTACTGGGTGCGGTACTCGGTGGTGAACCGGGCGAGGTTGGGAAAGCCGCACCGGTGGGCGATAGCCGCCACGGTGTCTCCACGGGTGGAGTCGGCCGCCAGGAGCTCGTGGTGGGCGGCGTCCAGGCGTGCCGTGCGCAAATAGCCACCCGGGGTGGTGCCCAGGTGCTGGCAGAAGGCGAGCACCAGTTGATGCGCCGGGAGGCGGGCGGCCGCGGCGAGATGGGTCAGGTCGATAGGTTCGCCCAGGTGCTCGTCGATGTATCGCGCTGCTCGGCGGACGGGGCCGGGCAGGGGTGTGGTGGTTTCCTCCGGTCGGGGGTGGTCGGTGAAGGTGCTGGGAAAGCAGTGCAGCAGTGCGGTGGCCACCCGGCGTTGGGCTTCGGCGCGGATCAGGGGCACTGTGGCCGCGTCGGGGGTGTCCAGTACGTCACGCAGGTATCCCACGGCGCCGGCCCAGTGCTGGGCGGCGGCCTGGTGATGGGGGCGGGCGCCGGTGAGCCGGAACCGGAAGTCCTCCTGCTGCAGCAGTTCGCTCGCGTGGTCCTGGACCCAGGGGTGGTCCAGGGCCACGATGCTCAGATCGGTGGCCTCCATGGTGGAGGCGAATCGCTCCTGCGGCATCAGGTACGGGTCCACGCCCAGACGGTACTGCTCGCCGCCGGCGCGCACCGTCATGGCCCCGTCGCTCACCTGGGCGATGTTGATCGTCTGCGCCGACTCCACGCCCATGCGCACGGTCGAGCCCTGTCCCACCTGGGCCCGCCGAGACATGACCGGTCCGGCCACTGCCCAGGAGAGGGTCAACTGGAAGGTTTCGTCGGCGGGTGCGTGGACCTGAGCGCGGCCGATGAGCCGGCTCAAGGTCTCTGCGGCCTCTCCGGCGTTTGTGGTGGTGAAGGCACCACGGTGGACATCTTTCATGACCCGGAAACCCTACGGCCTGCAAGGCCCGGAAGGACAGGAAACGCGGCTGCTGTCCACGCAACGGGGGACGGCTACGTACTCCGGAAACGCAAAAGTGTGTTGGTGCGATAGTCGGTGGGAGCCTCACACGCGCAGGGCATGGAGAAGGCTACGCGGGACACCGGCATTGACGGTTTGGTGCGACTGACCCACCCCGTATTCGCGGTGGCCGACGGCGACCAACGTGTTCGACCCTCGTCGCGAGACGTGCGGACGGTTCTCGGTCGGCAAGCCAACTCGGGTGTCGTGCACTCTTGCCGCAGTCTCATCGCTTTGTCCACGACGTCTTGGGGTGCGCGGTCCGCCGTACCGTCTCAGCATGTGGATCAGCGCCACGTATGCCGTCTTGATTACTGGCGAGTCATGTTACTAGCTTGTTTTGCATAGACAAACGTCTAGTGCTCAATGCCTGGAGGTCTCCAATGGCGAGGATGTTGATGACCGTTGCCACGGGCGCGGGTGGGATGGCAGCTGCGGCGGCCATGTTCGAGCTGGGCCTGTCGGTCGGAACGAGTGCTGCGCCGGAGCCGGCGGCGATCGCTCTGCTCGTGATCGGGGCGGTGGCATTGATTGCCCGCATCGTCGTGGACTTCGAATCCCGGTCGCAGCGGCACGTTGATCGGTCCAGGGCGCAGGTCCAGGCCCGTCGGTACCAGCAGCAGCTTCTGGAAACAGCTCCCTGACAGCCGCCCCAGCTGCCCACGCACCTATTCTGGGGGCCAGGGTGGCAGGGTCCTTCAAAGAGTTCCCAGCGACCAAGCTTTACATCCGGCCTGCTATCGGCAACGTGACCTATGAAAGTTCTTTGGCAGGGTGGTACTCGTTCTCGCAGCGGGTGGCACTCTGGTCATCATCAGGTGGGACCGTCTGGGGCGGTCGACGCGGAACATGCTGACCTGCGCCGAAGCGCTATGGGGCAGAGGCGCCGGGCCGGCGGTGCTCAACCTCGGCGGGGGAGATGTGGACACCGCGACCCCGATCTGGTCGATGGTGTTCATCGTCATGGTGACGCCGGCACAGCGGGAGCTGGAGATCCAGCAGGAGCGGATTACCGACTCGGTCGCCAAACGGAGGGCCACCGGCAGGACCTCGGCGGGTGGCGCCCAACCTCCACGGACCCCCAGATCCACAACACGATCCACCTCATCGATGGAGGACAGGCCGCCTGCGACACGGGCATACCCCGGGCCACCCTCTACCGGCGCATCCAGGAGTTGCCAGAAAGCGCCGTATGAGAGCCACTCGGTGCATGTATATACGGGGTTCATGGGTGGGTACTGGGTGGGATGGGTCAACCGTCCTGGGCTTGGGCCAACTGGCGTCGTTGGTGTGCTCGGCGGCTGTAGGTGGCTTCGCGGATGGCATGGTCGCTGTCGAAGTTCGACCCCAGGGCCCCGGCCATGGTACCCAGGGAGGCAGCCAGCCACGACAGCCGCGCGTAGTCGGCCGGTCCGACCGGGTGGCCGAGCTGGGAGTGAAGGTAGCCGGTGTCGATGACCGCCACCGCGCTGATGAGCAGCACCAGGTAAAGAATCGCGTACATCAGCGCCACACTGAGTCCGACGGTGATGACGGTGGCGGCGTTGTCCCAGGCGGCCTGACGGCCGGCGAAGGTATTGCGCACGGAGCTCCCTGTAGTGGTCCACAACCCGTTGTGCAGGATGAGCCAGCTGCTCAGAGCGGCGATGACCACCACGCTGATCAGTGCTAGCCGACCCGGGTGCAGGGCATCGGCCATGGACCAAATGGAGGTGTAGAAGATACCGAAAGCCCCGGTGGCCGCCGCCGCGGCGACGCAGCTGGAGAGCGCCGACAGCAGCCGGTGCGGGCGATTGTGGCGGACCATCCCGGCCAGCAGGCGCAACCGGTTCCACGATCCCGGCACGGTGACATAGGCAGTGTCCTCACCAGCGGAAGACTGCCGACGAATGGCGCCGTGGCCGACGGCCTGGCGGGCGGCAGGCTGGGAGGGATAGTCCTCACTGCCGTGTTGCACCGAGTCAATCAGTGTCACCAGCAGCCGGCGGGTGCGGGCGGTGACCCGCCAGCATCCCAGGGTGGGCAGGGAGACCAGGGTGGCGCGAGTGGTGGAACTGAGCTCGCACACCATCGGCTCGCCCCCGTGGGTGCGGGGCAGGTCGGTGAGGTAGATGAGATAGTCCCAGCCGCGCTCCTCCCGGATCCGGGGGGCCTGATCGAGCAGCGGGATGTCCCCTTCGGCGGTCAGCGGCAGGGTGCCCCGGTCGGACTCCACCCGCCACTGCACCCGCGCGTCGATGTGCTCGGCCAGATCCCGCTCCAGATCCTCGGCCACGACGCCAGCCACCTTCTCAGGCAGCCCCGGATCGGCCATCACCCCGATCGTCACCGCACGAGAACCCAGCCGCTGATCAGACCCTTGAACATCACTCACACGATCATCATGGGCTATCCCGGAAGACCTGATCTGCGTGCCATGGGGAGCCCAACACGGTCCGCGCGCATGGTTCATGAGGCGCAGGAAAGGTCCGCATCCGGGTGCGCGGTGCGGAGCGACTACCTGCCCACCTTTTCGACGGCGGCCCGCGATCCTGACTGGCGTCGGACCCGACATGGACCCTGGTTCCCGCCGACAGACCCGCTGTGGGCGCTCAGCCCGGTCCAGAGAACGTGCGAACCCACATTCCGATGGGCTTGATGAGTTTCACCGTACTGCGGGCGGCCTGGGTGTGCAGAGGTGATAGTGCTTGCTGGGTTAGTGCTGATTGAATGAGGCGCATGGCTGATCAGCGTGCTGAGCACAGCTCCACCCCACTCGTGGAGCAATTCGCCCGCGGCGGCCGCCCCACCGACGCCCGGGCCCTGCTGGACGAGCTGGTCGGCTACGCCGCCGACCTCGGGCTCTACGCGGAGGAATACGCCCCGGCTATCCAGCGGTTGGCCGGGAACTCCCCTCAGGCCTTCAGCCATCTGAGCTTCATCCGGACAACCGACGCGGTGGAAGAAGCCACCGGAGAAGACCGGCTGTCCGAACGGGATCGACGTCCCACGGCCGGCCATCCTGTACCAAAAGGAGCAGGGCCAGGCGTGTGAGCCGGCTCCTGCGAATTCTTGCCTGGCAGCGATGATTTCCAGACCATCTGAGAGGGTCTTCACATGCGCAGACGGAAGCTATCCGCCTACCTCCTGGTCGGAGTGGTCGCTGTCTGCGCTGTGGGGGCGGGGAGATCCTTTCAGCTCGGATACCCCGCCGCTGCCGTTCTGGCTGCCGCGGTAGCCGTTGTTGTTCTTCTGATCGCCGAGCATGCAGCCACGCAGAATCAGAACAACGCCACCAACAGTGCGACCACCGGAGGGTCCGACGGCGCAGTCCTGCTCTTCATGACGACGTTCCTGGGCATTGGGGTGCTGAGCATTCTCGCCACCGCGGTGTTCCGGTTCCTGGAGGGCGCGATGCTTAAAGGCGCGTCCTGGCTGGCGCTGGATCTCGTGTTTGCCGTCGCAGGCATCTGGTTCCTTCGCGACCACTGGCCCAGCTGACGTCGTCCCAGCACCGAGAGATGGAGGAGGGCTGGCATCCGCCGAACAGCTCTGACCGGGTCAGGTCACCCGCTAGGCGGTGTGGTTGCCATGACGGTAACGGCACAAATTTCTAGGCCGGGCCAAGATGTGCAGGACATCCCCTCGGGGGTCCCACCGGGAGTTCCGATAGATTGAGACGAATTTTGGCTGCGACGAATCGGGTGCCCTGAGGGAACGTCGAAGCGAGCGAGGCTTTCTCGTCAGTGGGCACGCCTCGAAGCGGTAAGGAGCCAGCATGTGGGCGGAACTCTTCCTCACCCCCTCGGATGCCGTGACGGTGGCCGTCGCCACGACCGGCATCTACTGGGCGTTCGTCGTGCTCGTCCGGATGCTCGGACAACGAGCATTGGCAAGGATGTCCAGCACTGACCTGGCCACCGCTATCGCTTTGGGCGCCGTCATCGGCCGCGCTGCCCTGGGGTACACGCCCACGCTCGGAGCGGGACTGGTCGCTCTACCCACGTTGTTCGCCATGCAGGCCCTGGCCGGTCAGTTGCGGCGCTGGACCCATTCGTCACGGCTGCTGATCAACCGTCCCGTGCTCATCATGGCCGGAAGCGAGGTCTTGCATGAGAATCTGCGTAGGACCCACGTGGTGGAGGATGAGCTGTGGCCCCAGCTGCGCCTGGCCGGCATCCGCCATTGCTCGGAGGTGGCCTGTGTGGTCCTCGAGCCCACCGGTGAGATCAGCGTACTGCGGCGTGGGGTGGCGTTGGATCGCCGCTTGATGGCTGCTGTGCACGGCGTGGAGCATCTCCCGGACCATCTCTTCGGCCACGACCAGTAGGCCGTGCTGTGTTGTCGCGACCGGCCCGGCAGAGGGCATGCGTAGATCCGGGCGCCGCGCCCAGGAACACGACCTCGGCGGGGGATTGGCGACAGACACGGCGATCCTCGTACCCCTGGAACTGCAGCGACTCAGCTGGTGTTCACCTGCCCGGGGAGCCCAGAAGGATTAATGCAGGGTAGACGGGTGGCCGCGGTGACCCCCAGTGCCACGATGAGGATCAGCGCCGAGACCCCCGATGCATACAGCCCGACCGCTGTGTAGCCGCCCACCTGGGACGGGTCGAGGAAGAAATAGGGATACCACCCCACCATGCTGCCCCGGATCAGCGTGTAGAGGGCCCACAGGAGCGGATAGACCATGGTGGCCCACACGGTCGAGAGGCGCAATCGGTGCCGACCTGGTCCCATCACGAAGTCCAGGACGGCGTAGACGGGCAGCACGAAGTGCAGCACCTTCGACGACAAGGGAACGAGGAAGAGGTAACCGAACAGTTCCGCGTTGAGGAGCATGGCGGTGAATACGATTCCGGAAACGAGCATGTAGGTGGTGGCCAGGCTCCGCAGCGCGGTCAACCACACCGGTTCACCACCACGGAAGACGTGGTGGAACAGCGCCAGCAGCAGAGTCACCACCAGCAAGATGGTGCTGTGGACGGTGAAGTAGCTGAACAGATTCGTGCCCAGACAGGTGCGGGTCACGAAGGCGCAACTGGAGCGGGAGGTGAGGGCGCCGATCGCCACGGCCAACGCCCCGATCCGGAGGGCCAGCATGACACGACGCATGGACCCCCCTCTGTGCCAGGCAGCTACGGCAGGCCACCTCGCCCAGAATAGAGGCCCGATTCCGATGACCACGATCATCCAACGGGAGGCAGGAAGGGACGGACGCCGCCGTCGACCCTGGGCACCTAGGCTGACGGCAACAGTTTCCCGTCCTGCCGGTGAGGAGCGCCTGATCATGCACCCGCCTTCGACACCGATGCGGCGGTCCCCCGCACGCCTTCCCCAAGGCTGGTTCGTTGTGGCCATGGCCTGCACCGCCTTGGCCGGATGCGCGAATCCAGGTGGCGATGAGCCCGCCGGGCCGGGTTCCGCGCCCAGCCCGTCGACCACAGTCCCTGCATCCGGTGGGCCGACCAGCGATCCTGCGCCGGACACGGGCCCCTGGGGGGCCTACAGCAACCAGGCGGAGGCCTGCGCGGCCGTGGCCGGACACGTGCTGACGCTGTCCGTGCTGCCCTCCAGCCTGAGGGTCACCTCACGCGTGGCGGACGTGCAACGGGTGGAGGACGAGGTGGCGACCATGGTCGCGACCGCCCCTGACGATCTCGTCGCAGAGCTGTCCCGCATCCAGTTGCTGGTCGACACCTACGGTGAGGAGCTGGCCGCTGAGCAGTCACCTACCACAGCGCCCACCGCGGCCCCGGCGCAGCTCAACACTCCAGCACTGGAGGAGTCTCTGGAGGAGATCAGGGGCTGGTTGACGGACTCGTGCACCGACCCAGAAAACGGCAGATAGGCCCGCGCCGCCCTGCCGCAATCGGGCCGGCCGGTCAGCACGGGCTTGGGGTGAGCGGCTCCGGTGGATCACCCGGTGCGGGTGACCGTGGCGTCGGTGAGGATCAGCTCCTCCCTGCGATTGACGAAGTACTGGGCCTCCTGCTGGCTTGTCACCTGCTGCAGAGCTTCCAGATCCTCGATGGTGAAGACATCTCGTTTGTCCACGGTGCCAGTGACCTCCACATCGTCTCCGCGCATGAGCCCCTCGGGCAGCTCATCGGCTACGACGACGGTGTCTTCGGCTCCGATGGTGATCACCCCGTGGGCGAGTACTTCTTGCACCTCGTTGGTCATCGTCATGGTCTGACCGATCAGTTCTTCGGTGGGGATGTCGGACTGATCGGCTTGTGTCAGCTCGGTCTCGCTGGTGCATCCGGTCACGGCCCCGCCCAGCAACAGGCATCCTGCTGCGAGACGAAGCGCTGGTCGTGTCGGGGACATCGCTGTCCTCCTTGGCGGTTGTGGTTTCGTGGGTTTCGCCGAAAAGGGTGGAGCGACCGGTGATCGCTACCCCAGCGAGGTGAGCAGTTCGGCGCAGGCGCTCTCGCAGCGCCGGCAGGCCTCGGCGCAGACCCGGCAGTGCTCATGCATCGCGGCGTGGGAGGCGCACTCGTCTCCGCACGCTTTGCACGCCACCCGGCAGGCCTCCAGCACGGCCCGGGTGATGTTCGCGTCGTAGCCGGTGTGCCGTGACAGCACCCGACCGGTGGTCTCGCACAGGTCTGCGCAGTCCAGGTTGGTGCGGATGCACTTGGTCAGCTCCGCCACCATGTCCTCGGACAGGCACGCGTCCGCGCAAGCGGTGCAGGTCTGGGTGCACTCGAAACAGGCGGCGATGCACTCGGCCAGCTTGCCCTTGTCTACGTGTCCCAGATCCTTCGGGTAGGTCTCGAGCATCGAGGTGATGTGGGTCATGACTTGCTCCTTCTCTCGGGCCCCGCATGGGCGGCGGTACGTCGATCTGGTGCGGAGGCCACCCCGACTCCCAATTGACAGTAACCTTGCGATGCTGGGGGCGGGAAGGCTTACCAGGCCGTAGCACAGGGATCGGCAGAGCACTCCCACTGAACTTTCATGGTTGTCCCGGGTTGGCGGCCCCTGGGGGGAGCGACGGGGACGCGGGAATTCTGCCCGGGCGCGATGATCGTGCCGGTTCAGTGGCCGCCCGCGCCCCGGAACGGGTCGGTTCGACGGTGGGCGAGGTGCTGTTCCACCTGCTGCAGGTCATGGGGATGGGGGTCCTGGGCGCGGAACTCGTCCATCAGCACGTCGATGTGGTCACGAGTCCACCCTGTGGCACCGGGATGGATGGTGGCCCGGTCGGTGCGGGCTGCTAGATCAATTAAGGATTTCAGCACGGGCACGTACCCGAGAGCATGGGGGCGGATGTGGTCGAAGGGCATGGCCACGATCTCTTCCAGCTCCACGGGACGGTAGTGGACCCGGGCGGTTCCGTCGTGCACGAGGGTGTTGGCAGGGGCGGGGCGGGAGACGGCGATCGCGATGCCGGCGGCCAGTTCCTCGATGGCGTTAATCGCGGTGTACGGGTCGTTGGTGCCCGGGGAGAGGGCGCGCACGGCCAGCTCGACGACCTGCTGCTGGGCGAAGCGGACATCCTGGTCGGAGGTGCGGGCGTCGGCGGTGCGCAGGCAGCGCCGCACCTGCTCAGCGAGGTCCTCGGCTTGCGCTTCGGGCCAGACCCGGGCCAGAGGTTCCGTGGCGAGGAGGTGATCACCGACCCGGGGGACCAGCTCGAGGACGGCGTCCTGGTCGGCGGCCAGGTCCCGGAGGCGTTCAAGGTCGGCTTCGACGAGGTAGCCGGTCGTCCCGGCGGGGATCTCGGCCCCGCCGGGACGCAGGGCGCTGGTGCGCGTCGCGTCCTCGGGGGGCTGTTCAGGGTGCCACCGTTCGAGGGCCGCCCGGAAATCACGACGCACCCGGTGCACGAGGGTATCTACCTGGACGGAGGCGGCGATGTGGTGGATGAACCACACGAGCAGAGCGACGTCGGCCACGGCCAGGACTACGGCGAGGTTGACGGCCAGGTGCGGGACGAAAGGGGCGGCCAGGTTATCACCGGCCGATCGGATGGTGCGCAGCACCAGCAGCGCATAGAGGAACGTGGCCACCAGCACCCCGAGCACGAGCTGGTTGCCGCGGTCGGCCATGAAGTTGCGCACCAGCCGCGGCCCGTAGGTGGAGCTGGCGGTGGCGACCACGGAGATGGTGATGGAGAAGGCGGTGGCTGCCACCGCCAGCATCGAGGTGCCGATGGCCGCCAGCATGGACCGGGACCCGTCGATGCCCACCGCATACACCCAGGAAAACCAGGGAGAGGACGGGGCATCGGGCAACACACGGTCGATGGCCACCACCGCCTGGGCCAGGAGCAAGGCGGCGAGCAAGCACAGCGCGGGGACGAACCAGAAGGCCCCGGCCACCCGGTGCCACCACCCCGACAGGTTCCTCATCGCCTCAGCCTAAAAACCGTCGCCGCAGCCGTCCACGCTCACCCACGGGGTTACTCCTCGATGCCGGTGATCACGGCCAGCAGCACCGAGTAGAGCACCAGGCCGATGGAGAACCACGCGAAGCTGGAGGAACGGTTGGTGGGGACCTCTTCCTTGAAGACGTTCAGCAGCACGGATCCGCCCAGCAGGGCGGTGAGCAGAGCCACCAGCAGGGTGCTGGTGGGGGCGAAGATCGCCGCCAGCACCCAGCCGGCCACCAGGGCAGCGGCCAGCAGAAGCCGGCCGTGGGCGCGGAACCGGTGCGGATAGTGCTCTTTCAGGCCGCGGTCGGTGAGCACGAAGTGCAGGCCCATGGCCACGGTGAACAGCACGGCGAACAGCAGCCCGGTGCGGACCCGCAGGACCATGGTGTAGGTGATCAACACGTTGTAGACCATGAACGAACCCAGGTGCAGCCAGTACACCCCGGCCGACTCCACGGCCCCGCCCCGCGGGGGGCCGGCCGTGGACGCCGGGGTGGTGTCCCGGGCGCCGTGGGTGGTGGCCAGGCGCTCCAGCCCGTAGAAGGCGGTAAACCCGGCCAGAGCGATTAGGAAGATGCCCAGCTCCAGCAGCGGGGTGGGTTCGAGCACATCGGAGAGGGCATCGCCGATGGCCTCGTTGCCGGCGGCGATCTCCGGGAGCAGGTGCAGGAAGACGTAGGCCACGGCCAGCCCACCGGCGAAGGAACCCATGTAGCGCTCGGGCACAAAGGGCAGCTTGCGGATGTGCGGGGCGGCCAGGTGCAGTCCGGCCAGCACCGCGGTCAGGGCCGCGGCGATCCACACACTGGCGGTGGTGGAGGGTTCAAAGGTTCCCATGCGGGTTCTCCTGGTCGTGGTCGGGGGCGGATGCTTGCCCACCGGCTGGGGGTTGCGGGTGGTTGTCCGGTGCGGTGGGGGAGGGGTGGTCGCGCAGGAAGTAGGCGCCTAGGGAGCCGGCGAGGGTGGCGAACACGGCCACGGAGTAGACGGCCAGGACCACCTGCAGGACCTTGGAGAAGGGATCGGTGGTGGTGATGCCGCTGCCGGTGACGGTGGCCAGGGCCGCCTCGTAGAGGGCGGTGGTGTAGTCGGTGTGCGATTCCACGGCATAGAGCAGCTGGCTGGCGGCCAGCACCACCACCACGGTCACCGCCGCCAGCCATCCGATGCGGCTGGAGAGCAATCGCCCGGCCGACCGCGACCCGCGCACCCCGGCCGAGACGATGCCCCCGGCCCGGGCCAGGCGGCTAAGCCGGGCCAGGCGTACCAGACGCAGTGCCTGCAGGGCCCGGACGAAGCGCAGGAACGGGAGCAACAGGAACAGCACCTGCCACCAGTTGCGGCGCCAGAACGCGGCCTGGAACCCGGCGATGTAGGCCCGCAGCCCGAACTCGGCCACGAACAGGGCCCAGAACACCCAGCCGATGATGCTCAAAGCCCGGCTCCACCCCGGTTCGGTGACCAGCAACTGGCCCAGCACCACGAACAGGAAGACGATCCCGAGGAAGCCCATCGGCCGGTCCAGGCGGGCGGCCAGGGCCTCGGCCGCGGCCATCTCCTGGGCCGGGGCGCGAGCCGGGCGGCTGCTCACAGCTGCTCCGCCCCGCCCACGTCCTGGAGGGCCGAGCCATTGCCGTACTGGCTGGTGGTGATCACGCTGAGCTTGCCGTTGGTCTCCAGCACCACCGCCTTGACCTGTGACAGGTCCCCGGCGCCCTGCATCCGCACCGCCTGGCGCAGCTCGGAGACCGTGAGCCGGTTGGCCCGCAACGCGTCATGGCGGATCCGCCCGTCGGCCAGCAGCAGGGCCGGCTCAGCAGTGAACACGCCTCGGACTTTCGGCCATCGCGTCGACACCCAAGCCACCAGGAACTGCAGCCCGGCCAGCAGGCCCAGAGCAGTAGCGCCTTCAGCCCAGGAGACGTCCGAGCTGAGCAGGATGGTGGCCAGGGTTGAACCCAGGGAGACGGTCACCACGAAGTCAAAAGCATTGAGCTGCCCCAGGGTCCGCTTGCCCGAGGCCCGCAGGATCACCACCAGCACCGTGTAGGCGGCCGCCCCGACCAATAGGATCCGGGCGATTGCCGGCCAGGAATCAATCCACACGAGGATCTCCTTCCGTCGTGGTCAGGACCGCGACGAGACAGTGGGGCCTCATGCGGCCGTCTCCTCGTACTGTTTGCGCTGCGGTTCCTGGCGGGCCAGCCACGCACTCACCGGGGCAGTGGACAGCCCGTGGACGAGTACCGAGGCGGTGATGGCCATGGTGGTGTAGACGAAGACCTCGTGGTGGCCGGTGTGCCGTTCGGCCAAGGTCGCGTAGAAGAGTGCGGAGACCCCGATCGGCCCGAACCAGGACAGGAAGAACGTCTCGGGACGGTCGTGCACTCCTTTGAGCAGGGGCCGCAAAGCCCACAGAGTCACCAGGCGGCGCACCAGCACCGCGGCCAGCAACACCACCGGCGGGCCCCAGCCCAGCTGCGCCCACGCCGACCAGGGCAGGACCAGGCCGATGAGCACGAAGATCGGCAGCAGGAAGAAGCGGTTGACCACGTCATCGACCTTGTCCTCCTGCTCCTCCTCCCACTGCGGGATCACCTGACCGAAGACCGCGGCGGCCACGAACACCGCCAGCACCGCATCCGTGCCCAAGAGCTTCCCCGCCCCCAGCACGAACAGCCCGAAGGGCACCAGGAAGCCCAGATACGAGCTCTCCTCCATGAAACCCCTGCTCCGCACGACCACGAACAGCTTCCCCAGCAGGTACCCGACCACCGCCCCGAAGAGCCCGGCCCCGAGGACCTCCCACAGCAGCACCTTCGTCAACAACTCCTGCCACGCCTCACCGGGTTTGGTGAGAAGCAGCACCGGCAGCATGACGAACAGGTAGCCCAACCCGTCGTTGATCCCGCTCTCGGCCGAGAGATTGTGCCGCACCCGCTCCGGAATCCGCTGCTCGGCCAGCGATCCGGTGACCACCGGGGTGGTCACCACCGGGTCGGTGGGGGTGATGATCGCCCCCAGCAACAGCGCCAGCAGGAACGGCACCCCCAGCAGCCCCCACAGCACCCCGGTGGCCACCACCAGCATCAGGGCCATGCCCACCCCGATGATCACCACGATCCAGCGTGCATTGGCCCGCCAGTACCCGTGGGGCAGGCGCATGGCCACCCCGGCCAGGCCCACCCCCAGCGTGATGCGTGCCGCCTGCTCCAGCAGGGTGCCGGTGGGCACCCCGAAGTCCTCGACCCGCAGCAACCCCAGGGCGTGGGGTCCGATCAGCACCCCGAAGGCCAAGGCCAGCACGGGACCGGGCAGGCTCGCCTGCTGCAGCAGCGAGGAAAAAGCCGACAGCCCCAAGATGAGCCCTGCGAACAGCGCCAACACCAGGTTGATTTCCAGCATGTGCCTTCCCTCCTGAATGCTGCGGGCAATGGTTCCCCATGGGTGCGGATCGGCGGCACGGAAGACAAAACCCCGGCACGACACCGCCGAAGGTTCCACAGTAACCTTAGCAATGGAGGGGTCAGCAAGGGCCGCCGGCGTCGGCGGTCCAGGTCCTCGGGTGCCGACGATGCCCCACCGCGACATGGACACCGATCCGGAAGAGAGAATATTCATGCAGGTCGCTCTAACGGTCCTCGGCGTGGTGATCATCGTGGCCGGGCTGCGCGACATGTACCACAGCCTGCTGCACCCCAGCGGCAAAGGAGCGATCAGTCACTGGGTGATCGCCGCGGTGTGGAAGGCCTCGAAAGCGACCGGGCACCGTTTCGGCTCCGCCGTCGGCCCGGCCGCGATGGTGGCCGTGGTCGTGCTGTGGGTCGCGATGCAGGGCGTGGGGTGGGCGCTGGTCTACGCCCCGCACGTTCCCGGTGGCTTCGTCTACTCCTCCGGGATCGACCCGGCCCAGTACCACGACTTCGTCGAGTCCCTCTACGTCTCCCTCGTCACCCTGGCGACCCTGGGCTTCGGCGACGTGGTGGCCACCGACCCGTGGGTGCGCATGGCCGCCCCGTTGGAGGCCCTGACCGGGTTCGCGCTGCTGACCACCGCTCTGACCTGGTTCACCCAGGTCTACCCACCCCTGTCCCGCCGCCGGGCCCTGGCCCTGGACCTGAAGGGGCTGGCCGACAGCGGCTACGCCGACCGCCTCCCACGGCTGGACCCGGTGGCCGCCGCGGCCGTGTTGCACACCCTGGCCTCTCAGATCGCCAAGGCTCGCATCGACCTCACCCAGCACACCGAGAGCTACTACTTTCAGGAGGAGGACCCTGACCTGTCCCTGGCCCGGCACCTGCCCTACGCCCTCACCCTGCGCGACACCGCAGCCGCCAGCCCCACGCCGGAACTGCAGGCCGGCGCTGGGGTGCTCGACCAGGCGCTAGAGCAGCTCGGCACCAAACTGCGCGAAGACTTTGTGGACGCCGGTTCAGACCTGCAGGAGGTGTTCACCTCCTACGCCACCGACCACGCCCGCACCCCTCGCGCCTGAGCACACCACATCACCACGCATGGCAGTGACACACCGCCTATTCGTTTCCGGGGAGGGCAGGGGCACTGCGCGGAGAACACGAGCCATCACGAGCCAGAGCCCCTCAGTGGGCCGATCTGAGGAAGTGGTCCCTGTGTCACCGATCCCACCATTTCGCGCATATGCGGTCCACGCCTCCGGCCCGCAACACTCAACGACGTCAGACCAACCCGTGCTGGCAGATCGCGCATCCTCCCCACCGCATCGATCCGCAATTCACGTGTCTGTCTCGCCGTGGGCTGACGGGTTGGGGCGGGCAACCTCCCGGGGTGTGCAGGTGCTCATCCTCACCCTCGTCACCATGGTGGTGATCTACGCGCTGATGGCCGTCAAGATGGTTGTCCTGGCGGTGCTGATCGCCCTCATCCTGGCCTCGGCGACCCGGCCGGTGGTCAGCTGGCTGGAACGCCACGGGTGGGCCAGTACCTGGGCGGCGGCTCTGGTGTTCATCACACTGGTGTTCGTGCTCGGTGCCGTGGTCACCGTGGTAGTGCTGCGCATCAGCGATGACCTGGACGAGTTGGTGGTTTCCGCCACGGCAGGGTGGCAACAGCTGGAGGAACTATTCGAATCCGGGTCC
The DNA here is from genome assembly GCF_009735315.1 of Kocuria sediminis. NCBI lineage: Bacteria > Bacillati > Actinomycetota > Actinomycetes > Micrococcales > Micrococcaceae > Kocuria > Kocuria sediminis. The sequence continues at coordinate 2,048 of NZ_WOGU01000020.1, read as the reverse complement.
CTTCCGGTGCCGGTGGACTCCACCGCCGTCTACGCCGCACTGTCACAGATCAACGACTACTTCACCGGGGCTGCCCTACGGCGCAACGCCATCACTGGACTTACCGCGGTCACCGAGATGATCACCGGGACCATCCTGATGGCCGTGGTCCTGTTCTTCTTCCTCAAGGACGGACCGCAACTGTGGAACTTCGCGTTGCGTTGGTTCATCGGCGAGCACCGGGCGAAACTGGCCGAGTCCGGTGACCGGGCGGTGCGTATTCTCGGTGGGTACGTGCGTGGCGTCATCGTGGTCGCCAGCGTCGATGCGGCCTTCATCGGGCTGGGACTGTTCTGGATCGGGGTGCCGCTGGTAATCCCGTTGACGATTATCACGTTCCTGGCTGCGTTCGTCCCGATCATCGGGGCGGTGGCCGCCGGGATCCTGGCTGCCTTGGTGGCGCTGCTGACCCATGGGCCCGGAGCGGCGCTGATCGTCGTCGTCATCGTGGTCGTCGTCAACCAGCTCGAAGGCAACCTCCTGCAACCGATCGTCATGGCCCACACCTTGAGCCTGCACGGACTGGTGGTCCTTCTGGCCTTGTCCATCGGCGGCCTGCTCGGCGGTGTGGCCGGGGCGGTCCTGGCTGTGCCACTGACCGCCGTCACCTGGGCGGTCCTGCAGGTATGGACCACTGGCTACCAAGCCGGGGACGACCCAGTGCTGGGCCCCGACCCCGTCTCGGGCCAGGGAGTCGCCGAGCGGACCAGCCGTCAGCACCGCGGCAAATACCGGCGGATGCGTCGGCAGGATCCCCGCTGGAGCACACCGTCTACCGAGACCCCACTCTCTTCCCCGGAACAGACGTCGGGCAGCGGCCGGGCCCCCTGACAACTGGAGCCAGACGAAGACGTATCGGATCCTCGTCGGTGCTGGGAGGCTTCCCGAGAGCCGGCAGATTCCGGGGCGCACCACCGGACGCGCGGCGCGATACCCGGAGACACTCGATGACGAGCACGGACCGGATGGCTCGCCCATGGGGGCGCATCCCCATGCCTGCGGGACGTCCTGACCGGTGCGGGTAGACACCTACGTGAGGGACGGACTATCCCCGCAGGACGTGGGCTGCTGGGTTCCGTCGGCTGTGATTCTGCACTCCAACGGCCATGCCATGGACATCACGGTTGAAGACGGGCAGATCGTCGAGGCCCCAGGACGGGCGATGGAGCGAGTCAACCGCGGCCGACATGGGCCGCCCATTGACCTATCAGCGCGGAATCGTCCTACGGTGGGGAGATGATGCGCATCCGACAGGTGAGCTGGTGGGTGTTCTTTGTCGCGGTGGCCGCGGCCGTGGTCAGCGCGGTCGGGTTGGCGTGGTTTCAGCGCTGGGACGGGGCGTTGCGTTTCACCGCCATCACCGTCGTCCTGGTGTTGACGCGCCGGGCCCAGGTACCGATTCCTTTCGTGGCGGCTTTCGCTGTACTGGCGCAGCTGGCGATGTGGGGCTCGGTCCAGCACTGGTACCGCCAGATACCGCACTTCGACACCGTGGTGCACGTGGTGACCCCGGGCAGCCTCGCGGCGGTGTCCTACTTCCTCCTGGCAGATGCTCGTCTGTTGCCTGATCCCTGGCAGCAGGAGACTCGTACTCGCAGATGGGCGCCGGTGGTGTGGGTGGCCCTGATCGGTGTGACCGCAGCGGTGGTCTGGGAGTACTACGAGTGGGTTGTGGAGCAGATCAGCCCGGCAGGAATGCATGTGGGTTACACCGACACCATCGTGGATCTGTTCGCCGGGATGTGCGGTTCCCTGGTGGCCGGGGCGCTGGTCTTGCACTGGACCCGCCGCCGGTCTCAGCGCTGACCCCCTCATGTCGGGTTTTGCCTTGGGGCCGGGGACGTCACGGGGTGGTCACAGCTTCCTCCCAAGTGGGCCCCAAGTGTCCCCATGCCCTGTCACAGCCGCCGAGGAAGGCCCCTGGAGTCCGGGGTTTTCCCTTGTCCGGGCGGTGAAGGCGTTCTTACCGTGAATGGACACGCGATCGGGACCGTTGCAGTCAGGCGACG
>NZ_WOGU01000002.1:403167-447663 GCF_009735315.1 Kocuria sediminis | reverse complement strand
AGTGCACGCCCTGGATCAGGGACGAGGCGCAGTTGCCGACACCGGCCACGGCCACTCGGATCGGATGGTGGGACACGGTTCTCCTTCGTCGCGGATCGTCCGCCCCCCGCCCGGCGGCTCAGGCCGCACCGGCGTCGTCGACGGCGTCCGGGTGCGGCGGGGAGGACTCAAACCCCCCAAGTCTAGACCCCGCCACGGGGAACGGCCCGCCCCCGGAGGGACGGGCCGTTCCGGCGGGCGGGCCGCCGGTCAGCGCAGCCAGCCCTGGAGCACGTTGCGCGGCCGCTGCATCTCACCGTGCTTGGCCCCGAGGACCACCACGGTGCCCGACAGGGCGGGGATCACCCACTGGAGCACCTTCAGCTGCTTCTGGGCGGAGGCCAGCTCCGGGGAGGCGTCCGGGCGGGGCTCGGTGGCGCCCTGCGCGCCCTCGTCCGAGAGCTTCTCGATCTTCTTGCCGAGCACGCGGGAGTAGGCCGTGACCCCTGCGCCCACGACGGTGATCAGGGCCTTGGAGGCCGTCGCCCCGCCGACCCCCTCCTGGGTGGCCACCCGGCCCTTGTTCTGGGCGATGAGCGCCGCGCCGGCGACGCCGTGGGCGACCAGCGCCGCCGCCTGGAGGGGCGCCCACTTCTTCCATCCCAGGTTGGACAGGCGGGTGCGCTCCCGCGGGTCCCGGGCGGCCGCGGCCGCCCCGTTGAGCCCGACGGCGCCCATGAGGGAGCCGCCGAACCATGCCGCCGCGGTGAGGTCGTGGATCGAACGGGTCAGGTACTCGTTGTCGGACATCGCGCTTCTCTTCCTGTTGACGGGCCCGGAGCGGCCGTGGAGCGCACGCCCCGGCAATAAGGATGCTTAGTTCCTATCACCGCCCCGCCCGTGGAGGAACCCCTGCGCGGCGTGTGACCGCCGGCATAGGCGGTTTTCACAGCGCGCTCACCAGCAGTGCCAGGGCGAGCACCAGGAACAGGGCTCCGGCGGCCAGCTCCACGGCGGCGCCGTGGCGGCGGAAGGTCGCCGCCAGACGCTCGACGGAGCCCATCCACGCCACGGCGGTGAACCAGGCGAGGCCCACCGCCACCAGCAGCACGAAGACCAGGGCGGTCTCCCACCAGCGGGCCCCGGCCGGGACCACGTTGGCGAACAGGGCCACGAAGAAGATGATGGCCTTCGCGTTCGAGAGGTTGGTGACGAGCCCCAGCAGGAACGCCCGGGCCGGGCCGGGCGCACGCCCGGGCGGCGCCGCACCCGGCGGCGCCACCGTGGACGGGGCGGGCCCCCCGGACGGGGCCGCTCCCGCCGGCACGGCCGCCGGCGCGGTCCGCGCGGCGAGCCCGGCCCGGATCCCGCTCACCCCCAGCCAGCCGAGGAACAGCGCCCCCGCCACCTGGATGAGCCGCTGCACGGTGTCGGCCTGGCTGATCAGGACGGTGACGCCCGTGAGCGACAGCGTGATCCACACGAGGTTGCCGGTCATCACGCCCACGGCGGTCAGCACCCCGGCCGTGCGGGAGCCCAGCGACGAGTTGCGCAGGATCACCAGCACGTCCGGGCCGGGGGCGACGATCCCGGCGATCCACAGCCCCAGCAGCGCGAGGTACTGCGAGACCTCCACGGCCTACCGGGTCCCGCGGATCATGCGTGCTTGGAGTCCTGGGCGCCCGCCCAGATGTTGATGTCGGAGTCGGTGGCCAGCCGGTCGATGGCCTCCAGCTCCCCGGGGGTGAACGCGAGGTTGCGCACCGCGCCCACGCTGTCCTCGAGCTGCTCCGGGGAGGAGGCGCCCACGAGGGCCGTGGTCACCTGCCCGTCCTGCTGCTCGCGCAGCACCCACGCGATCGCCATCTGCGCCAGGCTCTGCCCGCGGGCGGCGGCGATCTCGTGCAGGCCGCGAACCTTCTCCAGGGTCGTGTCCGAGAGCCACTCCGGGTCCAGGGACTTCTCGGCCGCGGCCCGGGAGCCCTCCGGGATCCCGTCGAGGTAGCGGTCCGTGAGCATGCCCTGGGCCAGCGGGGAGAACACGATCGAGCCCATGCCGGCCTCGCTCAGCGCCCCCAGCAGCGAGGTCCCCGAGGGGCCCGGGGCCTCGACCCACCGGTTGAGCATCGAGTAGGAGGGCTGGTGGATCAGCAGCGGGGTGCCGAGCTCGCGCATGATCTGCTGGGCGCGCAGGGTCAGCTCCGCGTTGTAGGAGGAGATCCCCACGTACAGCGCCCGCCCGGAGCGCACGACGTGGTCGAGGGCCCGCATGGTCTCCTCGAGCGGCGTGTCCGGGTCCGGGCGGTGGTGGTAGAACACGTCCACGTGGTCCAGTCCCATCCGCTGCAGGGACTGGTCCAGGGAGGAGACCAGGTACTTGCGCGAGCCGCCGAAGCCGTAGGGCCCCGGCCACATGTCCCAGCCGGCCTTCGAGGAGATCACGAGCTCGTCCCGGTAGGGCGCGAAGTCCTGCTGCAGGCTCCTGCCGAAGTTCAGCTCGGCGGCGCCGGCCGGCGGGCCGTAGTTGTTGGCGAGGTCGAAGTGGGTCACGCCGAGGTCGAAGGCCCGGCGCAGCGTGGCCCGCTGGGTGGCGAGCGGCTTGTCGTCGCCGAAGTTGTGCCACAGGCCCAGGGAGATCACGGGCAGCTTGAGCCCGGAGTCCCCCACGCGCCGGAAGGGCATGGTCTCGTAGCGGTCCTCGGCGGCGAGGTATCGGGCATCGGGTCCGTAGGTGAGCACGGCGGCCTTTCGTGGGACGGTGGACGGTCGGGGAGACGGGTCGCGGCGGCTCAGTACCGCACCACCGCCGCGCCGTGGGCGGGCAGCGCGGCGACGGCACCGCCGTCGGCCCCCGCGGTGAGGGAGACCTCGCCGGAGCGGAACAGCACCTCGGCGTCGGCCGCGCCGGGGACGGGCGCCTCGACGGGGGCGGCCCCGAAGTTCAGGACGACCGCGACCCCGTGGTCGGAGCCCGGCGCCGTGGCCCGGCGGAGCACGAACCAGCGGGCGTCCTCGTCGTGGTCGGTGTCGATGGTCGCGAAGCGCGGGTCCGTGAGCTCGGGCACCGCCCGCCGCAGCGCGATGAGCTCGCGGTAGGCGGCCAGCACCCGGGCGTGGTCGCCCCGGCCGGGCTCGTCCCAGTCCAGCTTGGAGTCGGTGAAGGTGCTGGGCGCCTGCGGGTCCGGGACCGTGGACTCGTCCCAGCCCATCGCGGCGAACTCCGCCTTGCGGCCCTTCGCCACGGCCTCGCCGAGCTCGGGCTCGGGGTGGGCGGTGAAGAACTGCCACGGGGTGGACGCGCCCCACTCCTCCCCCATGAACAGCATGGGGGTGAACGGCTGGGTGAGCAGCACGGTGGCGCCGAGCACCAGCTGGTCGGCCGAGAGGCTCGCGCTGATCCGGTCCCCGGCGGCCCGGTTGCCCACCTGGTCGTGGTTCTGGATGCAGGTGACGAACTGCCACGGGCGCACCCGCTGCTTGTCGACCGGCCGGCCGTGGTGGCGGCCGCGGAAGACCGACATGGTGCCGTCGTGGTAGAACGCGTCGCGCATGACCTTGTCGAGGGTGCCCAGCGCGGCGAAGTCGGCGTAGTAGCCCTGGGTCTCCCCGGTCAGCGCCACGTGCGCGGCGTGGTGGAAGTCGTCGAGCCACTGCCCGGTCATGCCGAGGCCGTGGGCCGTGGTCGGCGTGATCATCCGGTGGTCGTTGAGGTCGGACTCGGCCACCGTGAACAGCGGCCTGCCCGTCTCCACGCCCACCCGCTCCACGAGCTCGGCGATCTCCTCGAGGATGTGCACGGCCCGGTGGTCCTGCAGCGCGTGCACGGCGTCGAGGCGGAACCCGTCCACGTGGTAGTCGCGCAGCCACATCTCCACGTTGTCGAGGATGTAGTCGCGCACCCCGTCCGAGCCCCAGCCGTCGAGGTTGATGAGGTCGCCCCAGGTGCTGGAGCCGGGCTTGAAGTAGTCGGCGAACAGCGGCAGGTAGTTCCCGGACGGGCCCAGGTGGTTGTAGACCACGTCCTGGATCACGCCGATCCCGCGCTGATGGCACGCGTCCACGAAGCGCTGGTAGGCCGCGGGCCCGCCGTAGGACTCGTCCACGGTGTACCACAGGACGCCGTCGTAGCCCCAGTTGTGCTCGCCGTTGAAGCCGTTGACGGGCAGCAGCTCCACGAAGTCGACGCCGAGCTCCACCAGGTGGTCGAGCCGCTCGACCGCCGCGTCCAGCGTGCCGGCGGGCGTGAAGGTGCCGATGTGCAGCTCGTAGATCACCGAGCCGGCGAGGGTCCGGCCCGTCCACGCGGCGTCGCCCCACCGGTGCGCGGAGGGGTCGAAGGTGCAGGAGAGGTCGTGCACGCCCTGCGGCTGGCGGCGCGAGCGGGGGTCGGGCAGGACCTCGGAGACCTGCGAGCGCTCCTCCGGGGTGCCCTCGTCGAAAGTCTTGCCCAGCACGTATCCGTAGCGGACGGTGCCCGCGGGGACGTCGGCGTCGTCGGGCAGGGTCCACCAGCCGTCGCGGCGGGCGGCGGGCCCCTCGGGAGAGCCCGCGGGCAGGGACGCGGCGGGGACCATGGCGTGGTCGTCGCCCTCGATCCGCACGGTCACGGACCTGGCGTGCGGGGCCCAGACGTCGAAGCGGTTCAAATGGTCACGGGTGTTCATGAGGGTTCAGGAGTCCTTCCGGCGCAGCAGCGCCACGGGGTAGTCGGACAGCAGGGCGGACAGCGCCACGGTGCCCGTGTGCGGGCGGTGGGTGAGCACGTCCTCGAAGTCGCCCTCGGGCAGCTCGAGGGTCTCGTCGGTGAAGCCGCCCCGGGCCGCCAGGCTCAGGGGCAGGCGGGTCACCACGGTCACGGCGCCGCCGCGGTCGAAGGCGAACACGTGCCCGGCCCGCGGGCCGGAGGCCTCCAGCGGGATGTAGCCGGTGAACAGCCCGGGGTGGTCGCGGCGCAGCCGGAGGGCCCGGCTGGTGACGAGCAGCTTGGCCGCGGCGTCGGGGCCCACGGCCGGGATGCCCTCGGCGGTCCCGCCGCCGGGCGTGTCCAGCCGGGCGAGCATCGCGGCCCGCTCCTCGAAGTCCACCGGGCGGCGGTTGTCCGGGTCCACGAGGGACTCGGCCCACAGCTCGGAGCCCTGGTAGACGTCGGGGACGCCGGGCATCGTGAGCTGGACCAGCTTGGCGGCGAGCCCGTTGCTCCAGCCGGCCTCGGTGACGTGCTGGGCGAAGCCCTCGACCACGGCCCGGATCTCGGGGTCGTGGAAGACCAGCTCGATGAACCGCACGAGCCGGTCCTCGAAGTCCGCGTCCCCGTCCACCCAGGCGGTCGAGCTGCCGGCCTCGCGGGCGGCCTTGAGCGCGTAGTCCACGGTGCGCTCCTGGGAGATCGGCCAGGCGCCCACCACGGCCTGCAGCACGAGGTTGACCAGCGGCCCGTCGCCCACCCGGACGCCGGCCTCCTCGGCGAGCCTCTTCGCGGTGCCCACCACGCCGGCCCACTGCTCGCCGGCCTCGGACAGGACCGTGATCCGGGCGCGCACGGCCTCCGAGCGCTTGGTGTCATGCGTGGACAGGGCCGTCATGGCCAGGGGCTCCTCGGCGGCCCGGCGGCCGAGCTCGGCGTGGGCCTCCTCGGGCGTCACGGCGAAGTGCGAGGGGTCGCCGCCCACCTCGGTCAGGGAGGTCAGACGGGGGAAGCGGTAGAACGCGGTGTCCTCGACGCCCTTGGCCATGACCATCCCGGAGGTCTGCTGGAAGCGGCGCGCCAGCTCGCCGAGCTCGGCGTCGTCCGTGGCGCCGAGCCCGAGCAGCTCCCCCAGGGTGCCGATCGGCCCGGCGAGGTCGGGACGCCGCCCCCGGGCGGCGTCGAGGGCGGCGCGCAGGTGCTCGGCGCCCTCGGGGAGGTAGCTGCGGTAGACGGGGAAGTTCGCGAGGATCTCCGCGAGGGCGTCCACGGCCTCGTCGTGGCCGAGCCCGGCGTCGGCGGGGACCGCCCGGGCCAGGCGCAGGACCTCGGCGTGCAGGGCGTTGTCGGCCATGGCGCGCTTGGTGCCGTGGATCATCTCCTCCCAGTGCACCGGCTCCCCGCCGCGCAGGCGGGCGTCGAGGCTGGTGAGGGCGTACTCCCCCGCCGGGTCGGTGAGCAGCCGGTCGAGCACGCCCAGGGCGTCGTAGCCGGTGGTGCCGGCCGTGGCCCAGTCCCGGGGCAGCCGCTCGCCGGGCTCCAGGATCTTCTCCACGACGACGTAGGCGCCGCCGGTGAGCTCCTTCAGCCGCTCGAGGTACTGCCGCGGGTCGCGCAGCCCGTCGGGGTGGTCGATCCGCAGCCCGTCGACGAGGCCCTCGTCGATCCAGCGCCTGATCTCGGCGTGGGACTCCTCGAAGACCTCCGGGTCCTCCACGCGCACCCCGGCGAGGGTGGCCACGGTGAAGAAGCGGCGGTAGTTCAGCTCGGAGTCCCCGCGGCGCCAGTTGATCAGCTCGTAGTGCTGGCGGGCGTGGACGTCCCGCGGGTCGTCGCCCGCGGCCCAGGTGCCCTCCGCGAGGGGGTAGACGTTGTCGTAGTAGCGCAGGGTGCCGTCCTCGACGCGCAGCTGCTCCAGCTCGTCGTCGCCGTCGCCCAGCACCGGGATCAGCACCTTGCCGCCGCCGGCCTCCCACTCGACGTCGAAGGCGTCCGCGTAGGGCGAGTCCTGCCCCTGTGCGAGCAGGGACCACCACCACGGGTTCTGCTGCGGGACGGCCACGCCCTGGTGGTTCGGGACGATGTCGACCAGCACGCCCATGCCGCGGGCGTGGGCGGCGTCGGCGAGCGCCCTGAGCCCGGCGGGGCCGCCGCGGACGGGGTCCACCTCGGCCGGGGAGGCGACGTCGTAGCCGTGGTCCGAGCCGTCGACGGCCCGGAGGATCGGGGACAGGTAGACCCAGTCCGCGCCGAGGTCGTGGAGGTAGTCCACGAGCCCGGCCGCGCGGTCCAGCGTCAGGTCGGAGGTGATCTGGAGTCGGTAGGTCGAGATAGGTGTGCGCACCGCTCCAGTCTGTCGGCCCGGCCCCGGAAATGCCAGCAGGCTGTCGACCCGTGTCCGGGTCGACAGCCTGCCGGCGCCTCAGCTCACTGGTCCGAGGGCGTCCTGGCGTACACCGCCACGGAGGCGGCGACCGACGCGTCGGGCTCCTCCTCCGGGGCCTCGTATGCGCGCAGCACGACCGTGGACTTGCCCTCCAGGGTGATGGAGCTGCGGGCCTTGCGGATCTGCCCGTCGGAGTGCTGGCCGGCGGTGTCCAGGATCTCCTCCCACTGCCGCCCGTAGCGGGCCGGCGGCAGCTTGTACTTCACGGCCTCCGGGTTGGAGTTGAAGTACACGATGAAGTTCACGTCCGTGATGGGCTGCCCGCGCATGTCCACCCCGGCGATGCCGTGGCCGTTGAGCCACATGCCCAGCGACCGGGACAGCGGCTCGTCCCAGTCCGCGGGCTTCATCGGGGAGCCGTCGGTGTTCAGCCACGCGATGTCGGGCATGGGGCGCCCGGTGTCGTCCTCGTCCATCTCCACGGGCCGGCCGTCGAAGAAGTTCGAGCGGCGGAACGTGGGGTGCTGGTGGCGCAGCTGGGTGACCGCGGCGGTGAACTCGGTGAGCGGGCCGTCCATCGCCTCCCAGTCGATCCAGGACAGCTCGTTGTCCTGGCAGTAGGTGTTGTTGTTGCCGTCCTGGCTGCGGCCCAGCTCGTCCCCGTGCAGGACCATGGGCGTGCCCTGGGACAGCAGCAGGGTGGCGAGGAAGTTGCGCTGCTGGCGGGCGCGCAGCGCCAGGATCTCCGGGTCGTCGGTGGGGCCCTCGACGCCGCAGTTCCAGGAGCGGTTGTGGGACTCCCCGTCGTTGTTGTCCTCCCCGTTGGCGTCGTTGTGCTTCTCGTTGTAGGAGACGATGTCCCGCAGCGTGAAGCCGTCGTGGGCGGTGACGAAGTTGATCGACGCGAAGGGACGCCGGCCGCTGTGCTCGTAGAGGTCGGCGGAGCCCGTGATCCGGGAGGCGAACTCCCCGAGGGTCGCCGGCTCGCCGCGCCAGAAGTCGCGGACCGTGTCCCGGTACTTGCCGTTCCACTCGGTCCACTGCGGCGGGAAGTTGCCCACCTGGTAGCCGCCGGGGCCGATGTCCCACGGCTCGGCGATCAGCTTGACCTGGGAGACGACCGGGTCCTGCTGGACGAGCTCGAAGAACGTGGAGAGCTTGTCCACGTCGTAGAACTCGCGGGCCAGGGTGGCGGCGAGGTCGAAGCGGAAGCCGTCCACGTGCATCTCGGTCACCCAGTAGCGCAGGGAGTCCATGATGAGCTGCAGGGAGTGCGGGTGCCGGACGTTGAGCGAGTTGCCGGTGCCCGTGTAGTCCATGTAGAACTTCTCGTCGCCCTCCACCGTGCGGTAGTAGGCCTGGTTGTCGATGCCCTTCATGGACAGGGTGGGGCCCATGTGGTTGCCCTCGGCGGTGTGGTTGTACACCACGTCGAGGATGACCTCGATGTCCGCCTGGTGCAGGGCGCGCACCATGGCCTTGAACTCCTGGACCTGCCCGCCGAGGTCGTTGGTGGAGTTGTACTCGTTGTGCGGGGCGAAGAAGCCGATCGTGTTGTAGCCCCAGTAGTTGCGCAGGCCCTTCTCGAGCAGGGTGCTGTCCTGCACGAACTGGTGCACGGGCATCAGCTCGATGGCCGTGACGCCGAGCTTCTGCAGGTGGGCGATGACCGCGGGGTGGGCCACGCCGGCGTAGGTGCCGCGCTGCTCCTCGGGGACGTCGGGGTGCTGCTGGGTGAGGCCCTTGACGTGCGCCTCGTAGATCACGGACTTGTGGTACGGGGTGCGCGGGGTGCGGTCGCCCTCCCAGTTGAAGAAGGGGTTGATCACCACGCCCATGGCCATGTGCGGGGCCGAGTCCTCCTCGTTGAGGGAGTCCTCCTCGCCGAAGTTGTAGGAGAACAGCGGCTGGGCCCAGTCGAACTCGCCCGCGATCGCCTTCGCGTAGGGGTCGAGCAGCAGCTTGGAGGGGTTGCAGCGCTGGCCCGCCGCGGGGTTCCACGGCCCGTGCACCCGGTAGCCGTAGCGCTGGCCGGGCTGGACCGTGGGCAGGTAGCAGTGCCAGACGTAGCCGTCCTGGGCGTCGACCTCGATGCGGGTCTCCGTCCCGTCGTCGTCGAACAGGCACAGTTCGACCTTCTCGGCGATCTCGCTGAAGAGCGCGAAGTTGGTGCCGGTGCCGTCGAAGGTGGCGCCGAGGGGATAGGGCTGGCCGGGCCAGACTTCCATGGGATCTCCTGTCGTACCGCCGGGCAGGGGTCACCGTCAGCGGGCTGGTGTTCGGGGCAAGTGCGCTTAACCTTAGCCGGGTCCGGCGGCGGCCGTGGCCGCTCGGGGGCCGAGCCGCCCGGGGAGCCGGGTGCGCGGATCAGGGACGGGAGCGCAGCACCCGCCGGACGTTGCCGGAGAGGACCGTGGGCGGCACGGGCCCGAGCCCGTCCAGGCGGGACGCGTACCCGTGCACGGCCACGGCGAGCGCGGCCGCCACCGCGAGGCGGGCGTCCCCGCGGGCCCAGTCCCCGGCGGCGGCGAACGCGTCCGGGTCCTCGGCGCAGCCGGCGAGCGCGGCGCCCATGACCCCCGCGAGGGTGTCCCCGCTGCCGGCCGTGGCCAGCCAGGGGCTCCCGTCCGCCTGGGAGAGCATCGTGCCGTCCGGGGCCGCCACCAGGGTGGTGGCGCCCTTGAGCACGACCACGGCGCCGGTGGCCTCCGCGGCCGCGCGCGCCCACCGGGCCGGCTCGGCCTCGATCGCGGCGCGGTCGGGGGCGTCCGCCTCCCCGCGCAGGGCGGCCAGCCAGGCCAGGACCTGCTCCAGCTCCCCGGCGTGCGGGGTCAGCACCTTCCCGGGGCCGAGTCCGCCCTCGGCCGCGGCGCGCGCCGCGGCCGTGAGCGCGCCGGCGTCCACGACGGCGGGCAGCCCGGCGGCGAGGACCGCCCCGATCCGCGACTCCTGCGCGGGGTCGCCCACCGCGCCCGGGCCCACGACCCAGGCCTGGACGTGCACGTCGGCGGGGTGGCCCTCGGAGGCGACGACCTCCGGGCTGGTGAGGCAGACGAGCGAGCGGGTCGCGGCGTCGCCGAGGTGGCGGACCATGCCGGCGCCGGCGTCCACGGCGGCCCGGGTGCACATCAGGGCGGCCCCGGGATACGTGGGCGAGCCGGCCACGACGCCGACCACGCCCCGGGAGTACTTGTGGGACGCCGCGCCCGGCCGCGGCCACAGCGCCGTGACGTCCTCGGGTTCGAGGCGGCGCAGCGCCGGCTCGGGCAGGGCGTCCTCGATGCCGATCCGCACGGTGCGCACCTCCCCGCAGGACCGTTCGCCCGGCGGCAGGAGGAGCCCGGCCTTCACGCCGCCGAAGCTGACCGTCACGTCCGCGGGGAGCACCGGCCCGGAGACGGCGCCCGTGTCGGCCGAGACCCCGGAGGGGACGTCGCAGGCCACGACCAGCGGGGCGTCCCGGTCCGGCCAGCGCTCCAGCACCGCCCGGACGAGGTCCGCGGCGGCCCCGCGCAGCCCGCCGCGGGCGCCGGTGCCGAGCACGGCGTCGAGCATGAGGTCGGCGGCGAGCACGCGCGCGGGCCCCTCCCCCACCGGGGCGTCCGCCAGCGGCAGCACGCGCCCGCCGGCCGCCGCGAACGCCGCGGCGCCCTCCGGGTGCAGCCGGTCCCCGACCGCCACGGCCAGCACGGACGCTCCGCGCCGGGCCAGCTCGGCCCCGGCCCACAGCCCGTCCCCGCCGTTGTTGCCGGTGCCGGCCAGGACGACCACCCGGGCCCCGGCGACCCGGCCGCGGCGGGCGCGCAGGCGCTCCGCGCAGGCCAGGGCCAGTCCGTGCGCGGCGCGGCGCATCAGGGCGGGGCCCTCCCCCCGGGCCAGGAAGGGCGCCTCCGCGTCGCGGACCTGCGCGCCCGTGTACGCGGCGATCACGACGCCGCCCCGTCCCCGGAGGACTCCGCCGCCCGCGTCCCCGCCGGCGCGGCGCCGGCGGGCTCCCCGGTGCGCTCGGCGATGACCATGGCCATCGCGATCCCGCCGTCGTGCGTCATGGTGAGGTGCCACCGGTCGATGCCCTGCCGCCGGGCCTCCTCCGCCACGGTCCCCTCCGTGCACAGCACCGGGGCGCCCGAGGGGTCGTTCTCGATCCAGCAGTGCTGCCAGATCATGCCCGGCGGCGCCTTCAGCGCCTTGGCCGCCGCCTCCTTCGCCGCGAAGCGGGCCGCGAGCGACCGGACGTGCAGGTCCCGCTCGAGCGGGGTGAACAGCCGGGCCACGAGGCCGGGGGTGCGGGCGATCTGCTCCTCGAAGCGGGCGATGTCCACCACGTCGATGCCGGTGCCGATGATCATGCCCCCACCCTAGCCACCCCCGGCCGGGGCCTCCGACGACCACCGGCCCGCCGCCCCGGGAACGGGACGACGGGCCGGTGGCCGGCGAGCGGCTACTCGACGGTGACGGACTTCGCGAGGTTGCGCGGCTGGTCCACGTCGTAGCCCTTGGCGGTGGCGAGCTCGCAGGCGAAGATCTGCAGCGGCACCGTGGTGAGCAGCGGCTGGAGCAGCACCGGGGACTGCGGGACGCGGAAGATGTGGTTCGCGTAGTCCGCGACGGCCTCGTCCCCCTCCTCGGCGATGACGATGGTCACCGCGCCGCGGGCGCGGATTTCCTGGATGTTGGAGACCACCTTCGCGTGCAGGGAGTCGCGGCCCCGCGGGGAGGGCACGATCACGAAGACGGGCTGCCCCTCCTCGATCAGCGCGATCGGGCCGTGCTTGAGCTCGCCGGCGGCGAAGCCCTCGGCGTGGATGTAGGCGATCTCCTTGAGCTTGAGGGCGCCCTCCAGGGCCACCGGGTAGCCGACGTGGCGGCCGAGGAAGAGCACGGAGGCCGCGTCCTTCATCGACTGGGCGAGGTCCTTGACCGCGTCCTGGGCGTCGATGACCTGCTGGATCTTCGCGGGCATCGCCTCGAGGTCCGCGAGGATCTCCGCGATCTCGTCCTTGTACTTGTTGCCGCGCAGCTGGGCGAGGTAGAGCCCCAGGAGGTAGGCGGCGGTGATCTGGGCCAGGAACGCCTTGGTGGAGGCCACCGCGATCTCGGGACCGGCGTGCGTGTAGAGCGCGGCGTCGGCCTCGCGCGGGATGGTCGAGCCGTTGGTGTTGCAGATCGCCACGACCTTGGCCCCCTGCTCCTGGGCGTGCCGGACCGCCATGAGGGTGTCCATGGTCTCGCCCGACTGGGACAGGGCCACCACCAGGGTTCGCTCGTTGACGATCGGGTCGCGGTAGCGGAACTCGTGGGCGAGCTCCACCTCGGTGGGGATCCGGCACCAGTGCTCGATGGCGTAGCGGGCCACCTGCCCGGCGTAGGCGGCGGTGCCGCACGCGACGACGACGATCTTGTCCACCGCGCGGAGCACGGACTCGTCGATCTTCAGCTCGTCGAGCACGAGGTTGCCGTCCGGGTCCGTGCGGCCCATCAGGGTCTGCTCCACGGCGGCGGGCTGCTCGTTGATCTCCTTCTCCATGAAGGAGGGGAAGCCGCCCTTCTCGGCCGCGGCGGCGTCCCACAGCACCTCGAAGGGCTTGCCCTGGGCCGGGTTGCCGTGGAAGTCGGTGATCTCGTAGTCGTCGGCCGTGATGGTCACGACCTGGTCCTGGCCGAGCTCGACGGCGCTGCGGGTGTAGTCGATGAACCCGGAGACGTCGGAGCCCAGGAAGTTCTCGCCCTCGCCGAGGCCGAGCACCAGCGGGGAGTTGCGGCGGGCTGCGACGACGCGGCCGGGGTGGTCCACGTGCACCGCGAGGAGGGTGAACGCGCCCTCGAGCCGGCGGCAGGCGGCCTGCATGGCGGTGGTGAGGTCCTGGTCGCCGAGGTCGTTGTAGATGTCGGCCAGCAGCGTGGCGGCCACCTCGGTGTCGGTCTCCGAGGCGAACTCGTGGCCCTTCTCGACCAGCTCGCGCTTGATCTCGGCGAAGTTCTCGATGATGCCGTTGTGGATCACGGCCAGCCGGCCGCCGTCGACGACGTGCGGGTGGGCGTTGGTGTCGGAGGGCCCGCCGTGGGTGGCCCAGCGGGTGTGCCCGATGCCCGTGGTCGAGCGCGGCAGGGGGCGCTCGCCCAGCTCCCGCTCGAGGTTGAGCAGCTTGCCGGCCTTCTTGCGGAAGCCGACGCTGCCGTTCGAGAGCACCGCGACACCCGCGGAGTCGTAGCCGCGGTACTCGAGGCGCCGCAGGCCTTCCACGAGGACGTCCAGGGCGTCGTGCCCGGAGGAGGTGCCGCGCTCGTCCGCGACCTGGGAGGAGGGGCCCACATATCCAACAATTCCACACATGCGCTTCAGGCTACCGCATGGATCCGTGCCGCCCGGGCGCGCCCGACCGGCGGCGCGGACCCTATTTCCGGGGACGTCCGCGGCGCCGTGTCCCCGGAACGGGCCCGGTCCGGCGAGCCGTTCCGGGGCCGTCCCGGAGCCCCCGGGGGCTCGCCCCGTGCGGCCCCCGGCCGGCCGGACCCGGCGGGGCCCGACCGGGTCCGGCGTCAGTCGTTGACCTTCCCGAGCAGCTCGAGCACCTCGTCGGCGGTGCTCGCCGCGTCCAGCTGCCGGACCTTCTCCTTGTTGCCGAAGATCTTCGCGACCCGCGACAGGATGGCCAGGTGCTCGTTGTCCTTCCCGGCGATGCCGATCACCCAGGTCACCGGCTTGCCGTTCCAGTCGAGGCCCTCGGGGTACTTCACGACCGACAGGGCCGAGGAGCGGATGCTGTCCTTGGCCTGGTTGGTGCCGTGCGGGATCGCCAGCCCGTTGCCCATGAACGTGGACACGGAGGCCTCGCGCTCGTGCATGGAGGCCACGTACGCGTCGGTCACCGCCCCGGCCGCGACCAGCAGCCCGCCGGCCTCGTCGATGGCCTGCGCGGCGTTGCGCGCCCCGCCGTCCATCACGATCCGCTCCCGGGTCAGGATCGCGCCCCCGGACGGGGCGTCCCCGTCGGTCGCGGGCCCGCCCGCCGCGGCCGCGGCCGCGGCGCCGGGAGCGGCGCCTTCCGTGGTGCCGGTCGCGGCGGTGTCCGCTGCCGGGACGCCCGCGGCGGGGACGGCGGCGCCGTTGCGCTGCTGGACGGCCTCGACGATCTCGTCGTAGCGGGGGCTGCCCATGAAGTTGTCCACGGTCACCACCGAGGCGCTGGGCACCTTGGGGCGGGCCCGGGTGGCCAGGTCCTGGTGGGTGACCACGATGTCGAAGTCGTCGGTGAGGTTGGCGATCGCGGCGTTGGTGACCTTCACGTCGCCGAAGCCTGCGGCCTTGACCTTGTTGCGCAGCACCGAGGCGCCCATCGCGGAGGAGCCCATCCCGGCGTCGCAGGCGAAGACGATGTGGCGCACCGGCCCGCCGTCGCCCAGCTCCCGGGCGGTGGTCCCGCCGGTGTCGGCGCCGCCGCTGGTGCCGACCACCGCGGAGGAGACGCTCGACTTCTTGCCCTTCATCGCCTCCATCCGGGAGGTCGCCTCCGTGAGGTCGCCCTCGCCCTTGTCCCGGGAGGCCTTGAGGATCACCGAGGCCACCAGGAAGGACACCAGCGCGGCCGCGGCCACCCCGGCGGAGACCCCCAGGTAGGAGCCCGGCGGGGTCTGGGCGTAGACGGCGAGGATCGACCCCGGGGCCGCCGGGGCGCGCAGGCCCGCGTCGAAGAGGGTCAGGGTGAAGATCCCGGTCATGCCCCCGGCGATCGCGGCGAGGATCAGCGCCGGCTTCATCAGCACGTAGGGGAAGTAGATCTCGTGGATCCCGCCCACGAACTGGATCAGCGCCGCGCCCGGGGCCGAGGCCCGCGCCGCGCCCCGGCCGAAGAACGAGTAGGCCATCAGGATGCCCAGCCCGGGGCCCGGGTTGGCCTCCAGCAGGAAGAGGATCGACTTGCCCTCCTCCAGCGCCTGGGCGGTGCCCAGCGGGGTGAGGATGCCGTGGTTGATCGCGTTGTTCAGGAACAGCACCTTCGCCGGCTCGATGAGGATCGAGGTCAGCGGCAGCAGGCTGTTGACCACCAGGAAGTCCACAGCCGCGGCGGCCGCGTTGGAGAAGGTCAGCACCGCCGGGCCGACCACGAAGAACCCCACGATCGCCATCAGCGCCGCGAAGATCCCGGCCGAGAAGTTGTTCACCAGCATCTCGAACCCGGGCTTGATCTTCCCGTCCCAGATCCCGTCGATCTTCTTCATCAGCCACGCGGTGAGCGGGCCCATGATCATCGCCCCGATGAACATCGGGATGTCGGCGCCCACGATCACCCCCATCGTGGCGATCGCCCCGACCACACCGCCGCGCACGTCGTAGACCATGCGCCCGCCGGTGTAGGCGATCAGCAGCGGCAGCAGGTAGGTGATCATCGGGCCCACCAGGCCCGTGTACGGCTCCCCCTCCGCGTTCTGCCCGAATCCGCCCAGCGGACCGAAGGGCGTGAACCCGGCCTCGATGAAGAACGCCGTGATCAGCCCCCAGGCGATGAACGCCCCGATGTTGGGCATGATCATCCCCGAGAGGAACGTGCCGAAGCGCTGCACGTGCGCGCGGGCCGCCCCTGAGCGGCCGCCGGTCGATGGTGTGGTTCCCGTGGTCGTCGCCGTGGCCATGGTGCTGTCCTCGCTCTCGGGGAAGGCGGTGCTCCCCCGGCGGATCGCACGCGCCCTGCGGTGTCGCGGCCCGTCGGACGTCGACGGCCGGAACGTGCACAAATCTACACCCGGGCCCCGGTGCTGTCTGCGATGCGCGGGGCCGTGACGCGGCGCGGCGCGGTCTAGACTGTGCTCGATGACCGCATCTACGCTGAGCGAACGCACCTCGCCCTTCGTGGAGCTCGACCGGCAGACCTGGTCGAGGCTCTCCCACGAGATCGACGTTCCTCTCACCTCCCAGGAGATCGAGAACCTGCGCGGCCTCGGCGACCGGCTCGACGTCGCGGAGGTGCGCGAGGTGTACCTCCCGCTCTCGCGGCTGCTCACCCTCTACGACGAGTCCTCCAACCGGCTCAACGCCTCCACCAACGCCTTCCTCGGCGAGGAGCACGCCCGGACACCCTTCGTGATCGGCATCGCCGGGTCCGTGGCGGCCGGCAAGTCCACCACCGCCCGCCTGCTGCGGGAGCTGCTCTCCCGGTGGCCCTCCACCCCGAACGTCCAGCTGATCACCACGGACGGGTTCCTCCACCCCAACGCCGAGCTCCAGCGCCGCGGGCTCATGGACCGCAAGGGCTTCCCGGAGTCCTACGACCGCCGGGCGCTGCTCCGCTTCGTCGCCAAGATCAAGTCCGGCGCCCCCGAGGTGCGGGCCCCGAAGTACTCGCACCACAGCTACGACATCGTGCCCGGCGAGGAGGTCGTGGTCACCCGTCCCGACGTCGTGATCGTCGAGGGGCTCAACGTGCTCGCACCGGCCAAGGTGGGTCCCGGGGACCGGGCCGCCCTCGCGCTGAGCGACTTCTTCGACTTCTCCATCTACGTGGACGCCCGGCCGTCGGACATCGAGCGGTGGTACGTGGAGCGCTTCCAGGCGCTGCGCTACTCGGCCTTCGCCGACCCCGGCTCGTACTTCCACCGCTACGCCGATCTCTCCGACGCCGAGGCGGTCGCGACCGCCACCGGGATCTGGCGGCGGATCAACGAGCCGAACCTCATCGAGAACGTGCAGCCGACCCGCGGACGCGCCCGGCTGATCCTCTCCAAGGACTCCGACCACTCGATCCGCCGCGTGCTGCTGCGCAAGAACTGATGCGCGCCCTCCGGTGTGCCGCGCGGGGCCCCGGCCCGGTGCCCCGCGCCACCGGGCGGCTCGGCACGGGGATGCTCGGTACGGGGCTGCTCGTGGCCGGGCTGCTCGGCGGGTGCGCGCCCGGCGCCGGGCCCTCCGCCGGCCGGGAGGACCCCGCGCCGGGGAGCGCTCCCCCGGCGTCATCGGCCACCGGCCCGTCCGGCACCGCGCCGGTCGGCACTGCGCCGTCCGCGGGCCCGCCCTCCCCCGACGGGACTCCCACGGCCGCGGCGGAGCGGCCCCGGCCGCCGGAGCTGGACGACCCGGCCTCCCTGTCCGTCGTGGTCAACAAGCGCCGGCCCCTCATCCCGCCGGACTGGGCGCCGCCGGTGCTCGAGGACGTCGAGGGTCAGCGGCTGCGGCCCGAGGCCGCCGCGGCCGCGCGCGGGATGCTGGCCGCGGAGCGGGCGGACGGGGTGCGGCTGCGGATCGTCTCCGGCTACCGCTCCTGGTCCGAGCAGCAGGAGACGTACGCCGGCTGGGTGGCGCGGAAGGGCCCCGACGCCGCGGACGTCGTCTCCGCCCGGCCGGGCCACTCGGAGCACCAGACCGGTCTGGCCGTGGACGTCGGCGAGGGCGGCGGCTGCGACCTGCAGGTGTGCTTCGCCGACACGGCCGCCGCCGCGTGGGTGGCCGAGCACGGGCCCGAGCACGGCTTCGTCGTCCGCTACCCGTGGGGCGAGGAGGGCGTCACCGGCTACTGGTACGAGCCGTGGCACCTGCGCTATCTCGGGCCCGTGCGCGCCCAGGAGCTCGTGCGCTCGGGCGCCGCCACCCTGGAGCAGTTCACCGGGCTGGACCCGGCACCGGACTACGGGGCGGCCGCCCCGGGCTGATCTGCCGCCGGGCCTCCCGGGACGTCGCACCGCGGACCTGCGCCGCAGACCGGCACCGCGGACCGGCGCCCCGGGGTGGTGGCAGCAGGCGGGCCGCGGGCCGGTAGTCTACGGGGATGCTCAAGGGATTCAAGGACTTCATCATGAAGGGCAACGTGCTGGACCTGGCCGTGGCCGTGATCGTCGGCGCGGCCTTCGCCCAGGTCGTCAACGCCATGGTCGAGGCGGTGCTCATGCCGGGGATCTCCGCACTGGTCGGCTCGCCCAACTTCGACTCGTTCGCGGTGCTCTCCCTCAACGGCAACGACATCAGGTTCGGCGTGCTGCTCACCGCGCTGGTCAACTTCCTGCTCGTGGCCGCCGCGGTCTACGTCGCGATCGTCCTGCCCATGAACCGGGTGATCGAGGCCCGCAACCGGCGCCTGGGCATCGATCCGGACGAGGAGGAGGCCGACGCCCAGGTGCAGCTGCTCACCGAGATCCGTGACGAGCTGCGCCGGCGGGCCTGATCCCCGGTCCCGGGAACGCCGGAGGCCCGCGCCGAGTTCTCGGTGCGGGCCTCCGGCGTTCCCGGTGGCGGCTCAGACGGTGAGGGCCAGCTCCCGCTCCACGACGGAGGCGAGGTACTCCGTCTCCGCCCGGGCGACCTCCTCGGAGGCCGCCTCGACCATCACCCGGACCACGGGCTCCGTGCCCGACGGGCGCAGCAGCACCCGGCCCGTCTCGCCGAGGCGCTGCTCGACCTCCGCGACGGCCGCCTGCACACCGGGGTTGGAGCCCACCGCGGCGCGGTCCACGCCGCGGACGTTGAGCAGCACCTGCGGCAGGCGGGTCATCACCGTGGCCAGCTCCGCGAGCGGCGCACGGGTCTGGGCCACTCGCGAGGCCAGCATCAGCCCGGTCAGCAGCCCGTCCCCCGTGGTGGCGTAGTCGGACATGATCACGTGGCCGGACTGCTCCCCGCCCAGGTTGTAGCCGTGCTCGGTCATGGTCTCGAGGACGTACCGGTCCCCCACCGCGGTCTCGCGCAGCTCGATGCCCGCCTCCCGCAGGGCGAGCTTGAGCCCCAGGTTGCTCATCACGGTCGCCACCAGGGTGTCGTCGACGAGCCGGCCGGCGTCCTTCATGGCCAGGGCGAGGATCGCCATGATCTGGTCGCCGTCCACCTCCCGCCCGGAGGCGTCCACGGCGAGGCAGCGGTCCGCGTCGCCGTCGTGGGCGATCCCGAGGTCGGCGCCGAGCTCCACGACGGCCCGCCGGAGGGGCTCCAGGTGGGTCGAGCCGCAGCCGTCGTTGATGTTCAGCCCGTCGGGCTCCGCGCCGATGACGTGCACGTCGGCGCCCGCGCCGCGGAACGCGTCCGGGGAGACCCCGCTGGCGGCGCCGTTGGCGCAGTCCAGGACCACGCGGAGGCCCTCCAGCCGGTGCGGGATGGCCCCGACCAGGTGCAGGACGTAGCGGTCCTCCGCGTCCGTGAGCAGGTGGATGCGTCCCACTCCGGCGCCCGTGGGGCGGCGGAAGTCACCGGCCTCGAAGACCGCCTGGATCTCGTCCTCGACGCGGTCGGGCAGCTTGCGCCCGCCGTGGGCGAGGAACTTGATCCCGTTGTCCGGGGCCGGGTTGTGCGAGGCGGAGATCATCACCCCGAAGTCCGCGTCCAGGTCCGCGACCAGGTAGGCCAGTGCGGGGGTCGGCAGCACTCCGGCGTCGTGCACGTCCACCCCCGATCCGGCGAGGCCGGCGGAGACGGCGGCGCTGAGGAACTCGCCGCTGGCGCGCCCGTCCCGGGCGACGACCGCGGTGGGACGCCGCCCCTCGGGGGCGTGGCCGTGGCCGAGCACGAGGGCGGCGGCCTGGGCCAGGTCCAGGGTCATGTTGGCTGTGAGGAGGTCGTTCGCGAGGCCGCGCACGCCGTCCGTTCCGAATAATCTAGACATCGCCCCCATCCTACGTTCCCGTCGCCGCGGGGGACGGCAGGCGGCGCACGAACGCAAAGACCCCGTCCGCACCCGGTGGGCACCGGGGCGGACGGGGTCCGTGGGGCTGGGCGAGCGGGCCGGACGGCCCGTCGATCAGCGCTTGGAGTACTGCGGGGCCTTGCGGGCCTTCTTGAGACCGGCCTTCTTGCGCTCGATGACGCGCGGGTCACGGGTGAGGAAGCCGGCCTTCTTGAGCGTGGGCCGGTTGTTCTCCACGTCGATCTCGTTGAGGGCGCGGGCCACGCCGTGGCGCAGCGCGCCGGCCTGGCCGGACGGGCCACCGCCGTGGATGCGGGCGATGACGTCGTAGGCGCCCTCGAGCTCCAGCAGGCGGAAGGGGTCGTTGACCTCCTGCTGGTGCAGCTTGTTCGGGAAGTAGTTCTCCAGGGTGCGGCCGTTGATGGTCCACTGGCCGGAGCCGGGGACGACGCGCACGCGGGCGACGGCCTCCTTGCGGCGGCCCACGGCCTGGCCGGAGACGGTCAGGGCCGGGCGCTCGGCGGCGACGGCGGTCTCCGCGGCGGGGGCCGACTCGGAGGTGTAGCTGCTCAGCTGCTCCTCGACGTCCACGGTGTTCTGCTCTTCAGTGTTCTGAGCCACGATTCTCCTCGATCAGTTCTTGTCTCGTAGGCCCGGAACTACTGGGCGACCTGGGTGAACTCGAAAGTCTGGGGCTGCTGGGCACCGTGGGGGTGCTCCGGGCCGGCGTAGACCTTGAGCTTGGACATCTGCTGGGCGGCCAGCTTGTTCTTCGGGAGCATGCCACGGATGGCCTTCTCCACGGCGCGGACCGGGTTCTTCTCCAGCAGCTCGGCGTAGGAGGTGGACTTGAGCCCGCCCGGGTAGCCGGAGTGGCGGTAGGCCCGCTTCTTCTCGAGCTTCGAGCCGGTCAGGGCGACCTTCTCGGCGTTGATGATGATGACGAAATCACCGGCGTCCACGTGGGGAGCAAAGGTCGGCTTGTGCTTTCCGCGCAGCAGCGTTGCGGTCTGGCTGGCAAGACGACCCAGGACGACGTCGGTGGCATCGATGACGTGCCACTGGCGCTGAATGTCACCGGGCTTCGGGGTGTACGTACGCACGTTAGTTTGCCTTCGTTCGGGTTCTCTCGGTGGCGCTAGTTGGGATCACGCCGTTTCTCGGTGTGCCGTCCGGGGCTCGGGTGAGGGCCGAGCTGCATCCGGTGCCCGAGACCCCGGTGCACCGGAGCGCCATGCGTCCTGCAACTGGACGGCGGATCCGGGTACACGTGAACCGAGGCGGGACACGCACAACAGCACCCCACGTTACCGGATCGGGCGGTCAAAGACCACTCCGCGGCATACACCCGGACGGTGTGGCGGTCAATCCCGGTGCAGAGGGTCCCGGAGGGCCCGCGTGCGCTCGGCCCGCTCCCCCAGTCCGGCGTCGCCGGGGTAGCGCACCTCCTCGAGGACGAGGGCGTGCGGGGGCGCCAGGAGCACCCGGGCGTCGCGCACCCGGTCCGCCAGGCGGAGCCCCAGCCAGTCCCGGGTCTCGCGCCCGGCGCCCACGCGGGCCGCGGCGCCGACGACGGAGCGGACCATGTGGTGGCAGAACGCGTCCGCCTCGATGCCGAGCACCACGAGGCCGTCCCGGTCCCGCTCCACGGACACGCCGAGGACCTCCCGCACCGTGGTGGCGCCCTCCCGGGGCCGGCAGAAGGAAAGGAAGTCGTGCAGCCCGACCAGGTCCTGCACGGCGGCCGCCATCGCGTCGGCGTCCAGCACGTCCTTGGTCCACCAGGTCAGGTGGCGGGTCAGCGGGTCGTGGCCCGCCGCGCCGTCGTCGATCCGGTAGCTGTAGCGGCGCGAGACGGCCGAGAACCGGGCGTCGAAGCCCGCCGGCGCGGCCGCGGCCCGGCGCACCACGACCGCCCCCGGGCTCTCCGGCAGGCCGTGCTCCCGGCGGCCGCGCCCCAGCACGTGGCCGAGCGCCCCGGTGAGCCGGCGCTCGAGCGCCGCCCCGGGGTCCTCCCCGCGGCCGCGGGCGAGCCCGCGCCACTCCTCCCCGGTGAGGTCGAGGTGCACCACCTGGCCGCGGGCGTGCACACCGGTGTCGGTCCGCCCCGCCACCACGACCCGCACCTCGCGGCGCACCAGCACGGCCAGGGCGTCCTCGAGGGAGCCCTGGACGGTGGGCAGCCCCGGCTGACGGGCCCACCCGGCGAAGGGCGCTCCGTCGTAGGCGAGGTCGATCCGCACCCGCACGGGGGACTCGGTCATGGGCGTTCCTCTCGGTCAGGGGGAGGCGGCAGGGCGCGCGGTCGGGCACGTCGGTCCGGGCGCGCAGGGTCGGGCGCGACAGGGTGCCGGGCGCGACAGGGTGCCGGGCACGGCAACGCCGCCGGGGACCAGGTCCCCGGCGGCGTGCGCGGTGTTCGTCCGGCCGGACCCGCTCAGCGCAGCTTCTGCGCGGCGGAGCCGCCGGCCGGCTGGAAGCCGGCGGCCTCGGCGTTGGCCGGGGAGTCGAACCAGATCTCGGCGGTGGTGCCCGCGTACCAGCGCGAACCGGGCACGTGGTACTTCATCGAGTTCCGGTTGCCCTTGATCTCGAAGCCCTCGGGGGCCTCGCCGGACTCCAGCGGGGCGTGCGAGCCGGGGAACTCCGCCTCGGTGTTCTCGGCGGCGACCTCGGCGGCCTGCTCGGAGCCGACCTCGGGGGCCTGCTCCTCGGCGGGGATCTCCTCGGCGGCGACCTCGGCGGCGGTGCTGCCGGCCGGGGTGTCGACCGGGGCGGCGGGCGCCGGGGCGGCCTTCGCGGTGGCGCGCTCGGCCTCGGCCACGGTGGCCTTGGTCGCGACGGGCTCCATCACGAGCTCGATGACGGCCATGGGGGCGTTGTCGCCCTTGCGGTTGCCGATCTTGGTGATGCGGGTGTAGCCGCCGTTGCGGTCCTCCATCGCCGAGGCGATGGTGGTGAACAGCTCGTGCACCACGGACTTGTCGGTCAGCTGCGCGAGCACGCGCCGGCGCGCGGCGAGGTCACCGCGCTTGGCGAAGGTGATCAGCCGCTCGGCGTAGGGACGCATCCGCTTCGCCTTGGTGACGGTGGTCGTGATGCGCTTGTGCTCGAACAGCTGCTGGGACAGGTTCGCCAGCATCAGGCGCTCGTGCGCGGGGCCGCCTCCGAGGCGGGGTCCCTTGGTGGGAGTAGGCATGGTTGTTGATCTCCTGGAAGTTCGTCCCGCCCGGGCCGGGCGGCCGGTGGGACTTCAGCGGGAAGGACTAGTGGTCGTCGTCGTCGAACGGGTTCTCGTCGTCGATCGCGGCGGCGCGAGCGGCGAGGTCGAAGCCGGGAGGCGAGTCCTTGAGGGACAGGCCGAGGTCGACGAGCTTGGCCTTCACCTCGTCGATCGACTTGGCGCCGAAGTTGCGGATGTCCATCAGGTCCGCCTCGGAGCGGCCCACGAGCTCACCCACGGTGTGGATGCCCTCGCGCTTGAGGCAGTTGTAGGACCGCACGGTGAGCTCGAGGTCCTCGATGGGCAGCGCCATGTCGGCGGCCATCGCGGCGTCGGTCGGCGAGGGACCGATCTCGATGCCCTCGGCGGCCGTGTTGAGCTCCCGGGCCAGGCCGAACAGCTCGACCAGGGTGGTGCCGGCGGAGGCCACGGCGTCACGCGGGGTGATGGCCTCCTTGGTCTCCACGTCGAGCACCAGCTTGTCGAAGTCGGTGCGCTGCTCCACGCGGGTGGCCTCCACGCGGAAGGTCACCTTGAGCACCGGCGAGTAGATGGAGTCGACCGGGATGCGGCCGATCTCCGCGTCGCCGGCCTTGTTCTGGGCGGCCGAGACGTACCCGCGGCCGCGCTCGATGGTCAGCTCGAGCTCGAGCTGACCCTTGGCGTTGAGCGTGGCGATGTGCAGGTCCGGGTTGTGGATCTCCACGCCGGCCGGGGCCGTGATGTCCGCGGCGGTCACGACGCCGGGGCCCTGCTTGCGCAGGTAGGCGACGACGGGCTCGTCCTGCTCCGAGGACACGGCGAGCTTCTTGACGTTGAGGATGATCTCGGTGACGTCCTCCTTCACGCCCTCCACGGTGGAGAACTCGTGGAGCACCCCGTCGAGCCGGATGCTGGTCACGGCAGCACCGGGGATGGAGGAGAGCAGCGTGCGGCGGAGGGAGTTGCCGAGGGTGTAGCCGAAGCCGGGCTCGAGCGGTTCGATCACGAAGCGGGACCGGTTGTCGGCCACGACCTCTTCGGAGAGGGTGGGGCGCTGTGCGATGAGCACTGATGTTTCCTTTCAGCGGGCATCCGCTATATGACGCGCGCAAATGGTGGAAAACAGTTGATGGGTGCGGACCGGTGCCCGGTCCTTCAGTCGGCGTGCCCGCCGGGACCCCGGTGGGGTCCCGGCGGGCACGCTCGCATCAGACGCGGCGGCGCTTCGGCGGGCGGCAACCGTTGTGCGCGCTCGGGGTGACGTCCGAGATGGAGCCGACCTCGAGGCCGGTGGCCTGCAGGGAGCGGATGGCGGTCTCGCGCCCGGAGCCCGGGCCCTTGACGAACACGTCGACCTTGCGCACGCCGTGCTCCTGGGCGCGCTTGGCGGCGGCCTCGGCGGCCATCTGGGCGGCGAACGGGGTGGACTTGCGAGAGCCCTTGAACCCCATCTCCCCGGCGGAGGACCAGGAGAGGACGGCGCCGGTGGGGTCGGTGATGGTGACGATGGTGTTGTTGAACGTCGACTTGATGTGGGCCTGGCCCTGGGTGACGTTCTTCTTGTCCTTGCGGCGGGGCTTGCGGGAAGCCGCTGCGCGAGTCTTCGGGGGCATGGATGTCTCCTACAAAGTTCGGGAAGAGTGGTGGTGGGCCGCTCGGGGGACCGTGGGGTCCCGGCGTGCGAGCGGCAACGGGCTACTTCTTCTTGCCGGCGACCGTGCGCTTGGGACCCTTGCGGGTGCGGGCGTTGGTCTTGGTGCGCTGGCCGTGCACCGGCAGGCCGCGGCGGTGCCGGATGCCCTGGTAGCTGCCGATCTCGACCTTGCGGCGGATGTCGGCGGCCACCTCGCGGCGGAGGTCACCCTCAACCTTGTAGT
Organism: Kocuria sediminis; assembly: GCF_009735315.1. Classification (NCBI taxonomy): domain Bacteria; kingdom Bacillati; phylum Actinomycetota; class Actinomycetes; order Micrococcales; family Micrococcaceae; genus Kocuria; species Kocuria sediminis. The sequence goes on along the minus strand of NZ_WOGU01000002.1, from coordinate 422,933 downwards.
TGTCCTCGATGTAGTCGCGCAGCTCCACGAGCTGGGCATCGGTGAGCTCGCGCACGCGCAGGTCGCCCGAGATGCCGGTGGCGGCCAGGGTTGCCAGCGCGCGGGTGCGTCCCACGCCGTAGATGTAGGTGAGCGCGACTTCCAGCCGCTTCTCACGGGGAAGGTCGACGCCTGCGAGACGAGCCATATCGGCGGTTCTCCTTGTGCTTCTCCAGAGGTCTGGAGCATCGCTGTCCGGTCGGTGACGTCATGTCCGTCCGCCGGTCCCCGGCCTCTGTACCGGGGGCACCCGCCTGGATCTCTCCGGTCGGGAGCGGTGCCTTTCGTGGTTCCACTTGCGTGGGTGGTCGGGGCTGGTCAGCCCTGACGCTGTTTGTGGCGCGGGTTCTCGCAGATCACCATGACCCGCCCGTTGCGGCGGATCACCTTGCACTTGTCGCAGATCGGCTTCACGCTCGGTTGGACCTTCATCGCATTCCTTCGCGTCGTTCTCTCGAGTGGGTGCGGCCCGGACGGCCGCCGGTCCTACTTGTAGCGGTAGACGATACGACCGCGGGTGAGGTCGTACGGGCTCAGCTCCACCACCACGCGGTCCTCGGGGAGGATCCGGATGTAGTGCTGGCGCATCTTGCCGGAGATGTGGGCGAGGACCAGGTGACCGTTGTTCAGCTCAACGCGGAACATCGCGTTGGGCAGAGCCTCGACCACAGTGCCTTCGATCTCGATGACTCCGTCTTTCTTGGCCATATCCTCCGCTAACTTCAGGTGCCCCCCGCCGGGGCGGCGGGCAGGGTTTCGGGTGTACATCGTCGTTAAACGCCGCAGCGGACCTGTACGCGCGCACCATCACCGTTCGTGGTGCACGGTGGGGGTCGGCGGGGTCCGATGAGTGCGGAATCGCTGGAGCACAGACAACCAACAGAACACTCTACGTGATCGGGGGCGCCTCCCGCAACGCGGGAGGCGCCCCCGAGGGTGGGCGGCACGGCTCAGACCACGGCGGCGAGCTGCCCGCAGGCCCCGTCGATGTCCGAGCCGCGGGTGTCCCGCACGGTGGTGGGGATGCCGTGGGCGCGCAGGCGCTCCACGAAGTTCTGCTCCACGCCGGGCCGGGACGCGGTCCACTTGGAGCCGGGGGTCGGGTTGAGCGGGATGGGGTTGACGTGCACCCAGCCGGCGCCCCGGGAGTTGAGCTTCTCCCCCAGCAGGTCGGCGCGCCAGCCCTGGTCGTTGATGTCGCGGATCAGGGCGTACTCGATGGACACCCGCCGGCCGGTGACGTCGTAGTACTCGCGGGCGGCGTCGAGGGCCTCGTCGACCTTCCACCGGGTGTTGATGGGGATCAGCTCGTCGCGCAGCTCGTCGTCGGGGGCGTGCAGGGACAGCGCGAGCGTGACGGGCAGCTTCTCCCGGGTGAACTTCCGGATCCCGGGCACCAGGCCGACGGTGGACATGGTGATCCCGCGCGCGGAGATGCCCAGGCCCTCGGGCGAGGGGTCGATCAGCCGGTGCACGGCGCCCAGCGTGGCCTTGTAGTTGGCCAGGGCCTCCCCCATGCCCATGAACACGATGTTGGACACGCGCAGCGGCTCCTGCTCCGCCCGGCCGACCTTGCCGCCGCGCAGTAGGCGCGCCCCCTGGACCACCTGCTCGACCATCTCGGCGGTGGACAGGTTGCGGGTCAGCCCGGCCTGGCCGGTGGCGCAGAACGGGCAGTTCATCCCGCACCCGGCCTGCGAGGAGATGCACATGGTCACCCGGTTGGTGTAGCGCATCAGCACCGACTCCACCATCGCCCCGTCGAAGAGCCGGTGCACGCTCTTGAGCGTGGCGCCCTGGTCCGCCTCGAGGGTGCGCACGGAGGTGAGCAGCGGGGGCAGGGCCTGCGCCACCAGCTCCTCCCGCCCGGCCGCGGGCAGGTCGGTCATGTCCTCGGGGGCCGAGGCGAGCCGGTCGAAGTAGTGCCGGGAGAGCTGGCCCGCGCGGAACGGCTTGTGCCCGAGCTGCGCGAGGAACTCGCGGCGGCCCGCGAGGTCGAAGTCGGCGAGGTGCTTCGGCGGCTTGCCCCGGCGCGGCGCGGTGAAGGTCAGCTGGCCGGGCTTCGGGCGGACGGTCAGCTCGACGGGCGTCGCGGTCCGGCCGCCGGCCGGGCCGCTCTGCTGCGGTGCCTGGGTCACGGTGGTCTCCTCGGTGGGAAGTGGGTCGGTCTGCCGGTTCACGGGCGGTCCTCCGGGATCGGGACGGGGGTGACGCCGAGCGGCTCCAGCTCCGAGGCGCCGCCGTCCTCGGCCGTGAGCACCCAGATGCCGTCGGCGTGCAGGGCCACGGAGTGCTCCCACTGGCTGGAGCGGGCGCCGTCGGTGGTGACCACGGTCCAGTCGTCGTCGAGCACCCGGGTGCCGATCCCCCCGCGCACGAGCATCGGCTCGATGGCCAGGGCCATCCCCGGGCGCAGCCGGGGCCCGCGGTCGGTGCTGCGGAAGTTCAGGACGTCGGGGGCCATGTGCATCTTGGAGCCGATGCCGTGCCCCACGTACTCCTCGAGGATCCCGAACCGATGCCCGGAGACCTGGCGGACGTGGTCCTCCACGGCCGCGCCGATGTCCCCGACGTGCGTGCCGGTCGCGGCCGCGGCGATCCCCCGCCACATGGCCTGGCGGGTGACCTCGGACAGCTCCGTGTCGGCGGGGTCCGGGCGGCCGAGCAGCACGGTGCGCGCCGAGTCCCCGTGCCAGCCGTCCACGATCGCCCCGCCGTCCACGGAGAGGATGTCGCCCTCCTCCAGCACCTGCTCGCCGGGGATGCCGTGCACGACGACCTCGTTGACGGACACGCACACCGCCGCCGGGTAGCCGTAGTAGCCGAGGAAGTTGGAGCTCGCGCTGTGCTCCTCCAGGACGGAGCGGAACACCGCGTCGAGGGACGCGGTGGTCACCCCGGGCACGGCGGCCGCCACGGCGGCGTCGAGGGCGCGCGAGGTCACCACCCCGGCGCGCTGCATGCTGCGCAGCTGGGCGTTGGTCTTGTACTCGATCCGGCGGCGGCCGAACATGCGGTGTTCCTTCCGGGCCGCTCCCCGAAGTGGGGTGCTCGCGGCGGTCGTGGGTTAAACGTGAGACCCCCGGGGGGTGTCCGGGGGTGTCACGGAGTCGGCGGTGCGGGGCGTCCGGTCAGGACAGCGCCGCCAGGATCCGTGCGGTGACGTCCTCGACGCTGCCCAGTCCGTCGACCTCGCGGACGATCCCGCGCCCGTCGTAGAGGTCCACGACCGCGGCGGTCTCCGCGTCGTAGACGTCGAGGCGGTGGCGGATGACGTCCTCGGTGTCGTCGGTGCGGCCCTCCTTCTGCGCCCGGCCGAGCAGCCGCTGGACGAGCTCGTCGCGGTCGGCGGTCAGCTTGAGCACGGCGTCGAGCTCCTGGTCCAGCTCGGCCAGGATCGAGTCGAGCTCCTCCACCTGCGCGGCGTTGCGCGGGTAGCCGTCGAGCAGGAAGCCGTCCGCGGTGTCCGTCTCGGCCAGCCGGTCGCGCACCATCCGGTTCGTCACCGAGTCCGGGACGAGGTCGCCGGCGTCGATGTAGCTCTTGGCCTCCTGGCCCAGGGCCGTCCGGCCCTTGATGTTGGCCCGGAAGATGTCACCGGTGGAGATCGCCGGCACGCCCAGCTTCTCCGAGATGCGCACGGCCTGGGTGCCCTTGCCGGCGCCCGGGGGGCCGATGATGAGCATGCGGGTCATGAAGTCTCCTTGCGGTCGGGAATGGCTGCGGGCCCAGTCTAGCGGGCGCCCTCGCGGGGGCCCGGGGCCGGGTTCAGCGCAGCAGGCCCTCGTAGTTGCGCTGCTGCAGCTGCGCCTCGATCTGCTTTACCGTGTCCAGCCCCACGCCCACCATGATGAGCAGCGAGGGCCCGCCGAACGGGAAGTTCTGGTTGGCGTCCACCAGCACGAGCGCCACGAGCGGGATCATGGACACGATGCCCAGGTAGAGGGCCCCGGGGAACGTGATCCGGCTCAGCACGTACTGCAGGTACTTCTCCGTGGGCCGGCCCGCCCGGATGCCGGGGATGAAGCCGCCGTAGCGCTTCATGTTGTTGGAGACCTCCTCCGGGTTGAACGTGATCGACACGTAGAAGTACGTGAAGAACACGATCATCAGGAAGTACAGCACCATGTACACGGGGTGGTCCCCGGTGACGAGGTAGGTGTTGATCCAGTTGACCCAGCCGGGGATGTCCGAGCCGTCGTCCGGCATGCCGAACTGGGCGAGCATGCCGGGCAGCATCAGCATCGAGGACGCGAAGATGATCGGGATGACGCCGGCCATGTTGACCTTGAGCGGGATGTAGGTGGTGGTGCCGCCGATCGTGCGCCGGCCCACCATCCGCTTGGCGTACTGCACCCGCACCCGGCGCTGGGACTGCTCCACGAAGACCACGCAGGTGATCACCACGAGACCCACGGCCAGCACCGACAGGAACACGCCCCAGCCCCGGGTCCGCAGGATCTCGCCGAGGGCGGAGGGGAAGGTCGCGGCGATCGAGGTGAAGATCAGCAGGGACATGCCGTTGCCCACGCCCTTCTCCGTGATCCGCTCCCCCAGCCACATGATGATGGCGGTGCCCGCGGTCATCGTGATGATCATGATGACGACCGTCAGGATCGTGTCGTTGGGGATGATCGGCAGCGGGCAGTCGCCCAGCAGGGCGCCCGAGCGGGCCAGGGAGACGATCGTGGTGGCGTTGAGCAGCGCCAGCCCGATCGTGAGGTAGCGGGTGTACTGGGTGAGCTGGGTCTGTCCCTGCGCGCCCTCCTCGTGCAGCTCCTGGAAGCGCGGGATCACCACGCGCAGCAGCTGCACGATGATGCTCGCCGTGATGTAGGGCATCACGCCGAGGGCGAAGACCGACAGCTGCAGCAGGGCGCCGCCGCTGAAGAGGTTCACCATGTCGTAGACCCCGCCGGTGGTGGTGCCCAGGGCCAGGCACTGCTGCACGTTGCCGTAGTCGACGCCCGGCGCCGGGATGAACGTGCCCAGGCGGTAGAGCACGATGAGGGCGAGGGTGAACCCCAGCTTGCGTCGCAGGTCGGGGGTTCGCAACGCCCGTCCGAAAGCGCTGAGCACATGTCCTCCTAGAGACTGGATCCGACCGGCGTCCGGCCGCGGGGGTGGGGTGGGGCGGGAGCTCGGTCCTGCGGTCCGCGCGCGGGCGGGCACGGACGACTCCGGCCAGTCTAACGAACCCGCCGCGCCCGGGGCGGCCCGGCGCGCGCCGGGCCGCGGGCGGCCAACGGGTCAGGCCCCGCCCACGCTCGCGTGGACGGGGCCTGCTCCGACGGTGCCGTGGGGCCGGGCGTGCCCGGCCCCACGGCGCGCGCTCACAGCGCGGTGGTGCTGCCGCCGGCGGCGGCGATCTTCTCGGCGGCGGAGCCGGAGAAGGCGTGCGCCTTCACGTCGACCGCGACCGCGATGTCGCCGGAGCCCAGCACCTTGACGGGCTGGTTCTTCCGGACCGCGCCGCGGGCCACGAGCGACTCCACGGTCACCTCGCCGCCCTCCGGGAAGAGCTCGGAGAGCTTGTCGAGGTTGACGACCTGGTACTCCACGCGGAACGGGTTCTTGAACCCGCGCAGCTTGGGCAGGCGCATGTGCAGCGGCAGCTGCCCGCCCGCGAAGCCCGCCTTGACCTGGTACCGGGCACTGGTGCCCTTGGTGCCGCGGCCGGCGGTCTTGCCCTTGGAGCCCTCACCGCGACCCACACGGGTCTTGGCGGTCTTCGCGCCCGGGGCCGGACGCAGGTGGTGCACCTTGAGGGCGTGCACCTTCTCGTTCTTCTCAGCAGTGTTCTCTGCCATGGTTACTTGGCCTCCTCGACCTTGACCAGGTGGGCGACGGTGTTGACCATGCCCGCGGTCACGCCGTCGGCCTTGCGGACCACGACGTTGCCCGGCCGCTTGAGGCCGAGGGACCGCAGGGTGTCCCGCATGTTCTGCTTCTGGCCGACCACCGAGCGGATCTGCGTGATGCGCAGCTCCGCCCCGTCGGGCTGGATACGCTTGCCGGACATCAGGCACCTGCCTTCTGGATCGAGCGCAGCAGCGGACCGGGGACGACCTCGTCGATCGGCAGCCCACGACGGGCCGCGACGGCCGCCGGCTCCTCGAGCTGACGGAGCGCCTCGATCGTTGCGTGCACGATGTTGATCTGGTTCGACGAGCCGAGGGACTTCGACAGCACGTCGTGGATGCCGGCGCACTCGAGCACGGCACGGACCGGGCCACCGGCGATCACGCCGGTACCGGGGGTCGCCGGACGGAGCATGACGACGCCGGCAGCGGCCTCGCCCTGCACACGGTGCGGGATGGTGCGGTCCTCGATGCGCGGGACGCGGAAGAAGTTCTTCTTCGCCTCCTCGACACCCTTGGAGATCGCGGCCGGCACCTCCTTGGCCTTGCCGTAGCCGACACCGACCATGCCGTTGCCGTCGCCGACGACGACCAGCGCGGTGAAGCTGAAGCGACGACCGCCCTTGACGACCTTGGAGACGCGGTTGATGGTCACGACGCGCTCGAGGAACTTGTCCTTCTCCTCCTCGCGCCCGCCACGGCCGCCACGGCCGCCGCGCTCGCCACGGCCCCCGCGCTCACCGCGGCCGCCGCGCTCGCCACGGCCCCCGCGGTCGCCGCGGGAGTCCTGGGAGCGGTTGGCCTCGGTGGTCTGCTGGGCCCCGGTCGCCTCCGTGGAGGCAGTGCTCGCTTCGGTCACCTGGGTTTCCTTCTCGTTGTTCTGCTCGCTCACAGTGCCAGACCTCCTTCGCGGGCGCCGTCGGCGACAGCCGCCACGCGACCGTGGTACTTGTTGCCGCCGCGGTCGAACACGACGGCCTCGACACCGGCGGCCTTGGCGCGCTCGGCCACGAGCTCACCCACGCGCTTGGCCTTGGCGGTCTTGTCCGCCTCGGCACCGCGCAGATCGGCCTCCATGGTGGACGCCGAGGCGACGGTGACACCCTTGGTGTCGTCGACGACCTGGACGAACACGTGGCGGGCCGAGCGGTTGACGACCAGGCGCGGGCGGGCGGCCGTGCCCGCCAGGTGCTTGCGCACCCGGACGTGGCGGCGGCTGCGCGCGGCGGCCTTGGACTTGCCCTTGATCTTCAGAGCCATGATTACTTACCAGCCTTTCCGGCCTTGCGGCGGATCTGCTCGCCGGCGTACCGCACGCCCTTGCCCTTGTAGGGCTCGGGGGCGCGCAGCTTGCGGATCTTCGCGGCGACCTCGCCGACCTGCTGCTTGTCGATGCCGTTGACCGAGAGCTTGTTGACACCCTCGACGGTGAACGAGATGCCGTCCGGGGCCTTGAAGGTGATCGGGTGGCTGTAGCCGAGCGCGAACTCGAGGTCCTGGCCCTTGGCCTGCACGCGGTAACCGGTGCCGACGATCTCGATGCCCTTGGTGTAGCCCTGGGTGACGCCCTGGATCATGTTGGCGATCAGGGTGCGGGTGAGCCCGTGCAGCGAACGGGACTCGCGCTCGTCGTTGGGGCGGGTGACGGTGAGGGTGCTGTCCTCGAGCGCGACGGTGATCGGGCTGGCAACGGTGTGCTGCAGCTCGCCCTTGGCGCCCTTGACGGAGACGACGTTGCCGTCGATCTTGATCTCCACACCGGCCGGCACAGAGATGGGGAGACGTCCGATACGTGACATGTTCTCTTCCTTTCTGTTCCGGGTTACCAGACGTACGCGAGGACTTCGCCGCCCACGCCCTTCTTCGCGGCCTGCTTGTCGGTCAGCAGCCCGGAGGAGGTGGACAGGATGGCGATGCCCAGGCCGCCCAGGACCTTGGGGAGGTTGGTGGACTTGGCGTAGACGCGCAGGCCCGGCTTGGAGATGCGACGGACGCCCGCGATGGAGCGCTCCCGGTTGGGACCGAACTTCAGGGACAGCGTCAGGGTCTTGCCGACCTCGGCCGCCTCTTCCTTGTAGTCCGCGATGTAGCCCTCGGTCTTGAGGATGTCCGCGACCCGGGCCTTGAGCTTCGAGTACGGCATGCTCACGGAGTCGTGGTAGGCGGAGTTGGCGTTGCGCAGACGCGTCAGCATGTCCGCGACAGGATCTGTCATTGTCATTTTGGGGGCACGTGCCCTTCCTCGTCCCGGTTTCCGCCGGCGCCGTGCGGCGCGCGAGCAGACCTGGAACGTAGCGAGATTAGTTGGTCTTGAAGGGGAAGCCGAGCGCCTTCAGCAGCGCGCGGCCCTCGTCGTCGGTCTTCGCGGTGGTGACCACCGTGATGTCCATGCCGCGGACGCGGTCGATGCGGTCCTGGTCGATCTCGTGGAACATCGACTGCTCGGTCAGGCCGAAGGTGTAGTTGCCGTTGCCGTCGAACTGGCGGTCGGACAGACCGCGGAAGTCGCGGATGCGCGGCAGCGCCAGGGTGACGAGGCGGTCGAGGAACTCCCACATGCGGTCGCCGCGCAGCGTGGTGTGCGCGCCGATCGGCATGCCCTCGCGCAGCTTGAACTGCGCGATGGACTTCTTCGCCCGGGTCACGAGCGGCTTCTGGCCGGTGATCGCGGTGAGGTCGCGGACCGCGCCGTCGATCAGCTTCGAGTCCTTGGCGGCGTCACCGACGCCCATGTTCACGACGACCTTGACGACGCGCGGGATCTCCATGACGTTGCCGTAGCCGAACTGCTCCTGCAGCGCGGGGACGACGGTCTCGCGGTACTTGTCCTTGAAGCGCGGGGACACGCTGATCTCGGTGGTTTCGCTCATCACAGATCCTTGCCGGTGCTCTTGGAGACGCGGACACGGACGGTCTTCTGGCGTCCGTCGCGCTCCACGGTCTCGGTGCGGTAGCCGATGCGGGTCGGCTTGTTGGTCTCCGGGTCCACGAAGGCCACGTTGGACACGTGGATCGGGGCCTCGACCTTCTCGATGCCGCCGGCTTCGCCCTGCATGGAGGCCTTGCGGTGGCGGGTGACCACGTTGACGCCCTCGACGAGCACGCGGGAGGTCTCGGGGAACACGCGCAGGACCTTGCCCTGCTTGCCCTTGTTGTCCTTGTTGCCGGAGATGACCTGCACCAGGTCGCCGGTCTTGATCTTGAACTTCGCCATGGTCAGAGCACCTCCGGGGCCAGCGAGATGATCTTCATGAACTTCTTGTCGCGCAGCTCGCGGCCCACGGGGCCGAAGATGCGAGTACCACGGGGGTCCCCGTCGTTCTTCAGGATCACTGCGGCGTTCTCGTCGAACTTGATGTAGGAACCGTCCGGACGACGGCGCTCCTTCTTGGTGCGGACGATGACGGCCTTGACGACGTCGCCCTTCTTCACGTTGCCGCCGGGGATCGCGTCCTTGACGGTGGCGACGATGATGTCGCCGATGCCTGCGTAGCGACGTCCGGATCCACCGAGAACACGGATGGTGAGGATTTCCTTCGCACCCGTGTTGTCGGCGACCTTCAGTCGCGACTCCTGCTGAATCACTGATTACTCCTGTCGTCACGCCGGTTCCAACACCGATCGAGAGCACGGTGCGGGCCTTGCGGAACAGCTTGTCGGATGATGTGCCCTCCCCCGGCGTCGCACGCCGGACCGGGCCCAGCCCTCCATGCCAGGAGCATCTGAACCCGCCACCAGGCGGCGCGGAGGCGCCCTGCACGCGGTCATTATGCGCTGGCACGAAGAGCTGTGGGGCGTACGGGCAGACGAAAAACGCCCATACAAGCTCACCAGCTTAGCACAGGCGCCGCAGCGCTCGGGCCGCCGGGGAACGACGGCGGCCCGCCCCTCGCACGGAGGGACGGGCCGTCGCCGCGGTGGCCGGCTCGGGAGAGCCGGACCGGACTACTTCGCCTTCTCGATGATCTCCACGATCCGCCACCGCTTGGAGGCGGACAGCGGGCGGGTCTCGGTGATCAGCACGAGGTCGCCGACGCCGGCGGCGTTCTGCTCGTCGTGGGCCTTGACCTTCGACGACCGGCGGATGACCTTGCCGTACAGGGCGTGCTTGACGTTGTCCTGCAGCTGCACGACGACGGTCTTGTCCATCTTGTCGGAGACCACGTAGCCGCGGCGGCTCTTGCGGTCACCGCGCTCGGGGGCCTGCTCGGCCCCGTTGTTGATCTGCTCGGTCACTTGGCGTCCTCCTCGGAGGTGGTCTCGGCGGTGGTCTCGGCGGAGCCCGCCTGGGGCCGGATGCCGAGCTCGCGCTCGCGCAGCACCGTGTAGATGCGGGCGATGTCGCGCTTGACCGCCTTCAGGCGGGCGTTGTTCTCGAGCTGGCCGGTTGCGGACTGGAAACGGAGGTTGAACAGCTCCGTCTTGGCCTTGCGCAGCGCCTCACCCAGAGAGTCCTTGTCGAGGGCCGCGAGGTTCTCGATGCTCAGATCCTTGGATCCAACAGCCATTCTCATTCACCACCTTCGCGACGCACGATGCGTGCCTTCATCGGGAGCTTGTGGATCGCCAGGCGCAGGGCCTCGCGGGCGACCTCTTCGGAGACACCGGAGAGCTCGAACATCACGCGCCCGGGCTTGACGTTCGCGACCCACCACTCGGGCGAGCCCTTGCCGGAGCCCATGCGGGTCTCGGCGGGCTTCTTGGTCAGGGGACGGTCCGGGTAGATGTTGATCCAGACCTTGCCGCCACGCTTGATGTGGCGGGTCATGGCGATACGTGCGGCCTCGATCTGACGGTTCGTCACGTAGGCCGGCGTGAGCGCCTGGATGCCCCACTCGCCGAAGGCGACGGTGGTGCCGCCCTTGGCGGCGCCCGTGCGCTTCGGGTGGTGCTGCTTGCGGAACTTCACACGACGTGGGATGAGCATTTAGTTACCACCCTCTGCGTTGGTCGCCCCCGCGGCCGGGGCCTGGGAGGCGGGGGCGGAGTCGCCGCGCTCACGGCGTCCGCCACGGTCGTTACGGTCGGTGCGACGACGGTCGCCGCCGCCACCACGACGCTCACCCGGACCGCCGCGGCGGTCACGGTCGCCACCACGGCCGCGCGACGGAGCGGCGGCCTGCTGGGCCGCCAGTTCCTTGGCGGTGAGGTCGCCCTTGTAGATCCAGACCTTCACGCCGATGCGGCCGAAGGTGGTCTTCGCCTCGAAGAAGCCGTAGTCGATGTTCGCGCGCAGGGTGTGCAGGGGCACGCGGCCTTCGCGGTAGAACTCCGAGCGGCTCATCTCGGCGCCGCCGAGGCGGCCGGCGCACTGGATCCGGATGCCCTTGGCGCCGGCGCGCTGCGCCGACTGGATGGCCTTCTTCATGGCGCGGCGGAAGGCCACGCGGGAGGCGAGCTGCTCGGCGACGCCCTGGGCGACCAGCTGGGCGTCCACCTCGGGGTTCTTGACCTCGAGGATGTTCAGCTGGATCTGCTTGCCCGTGAGCTTCTCGAGCTCGCCGCGGATGCGGTCGGCCTCGGCGCCGCGGCGGCCGATGACGATGCCGGGGCGGGCGGTGTGGATGTCCACGCGCACCCGGTCCCGGGTCCGCTCGATCTCGACCTTCGAGATGCCGGCGCGCTCCATGCCCGTGGACATGAGCTTGCGGATCTTGATGTCCTCACGGACGTAGTCCTTGTACCGCTGGCCCTCCTTGGTGGAGTCCGCGTACCAGTGCGACACGTGGTCGGTGGTGATGCCCAGCCGGAACCCGTGCGGGTTGATCTTCTGTCCCACTTAGCGGACCTCCTCGCTGTCAGGGCTCGCCACGATCACGGTGATGTGGCTCGTGCGCTTGTTGATGCGGTAGGCGCGGCCCTGGGCGCGCGGCTGGAACCGCTTCATGGTCGGACCCTCGTCGACGAAGGCCTCGCTCACCACGAGCTCGTCCTCCTTGAACGGCAGGCCGTCGCGGTCGGCCAGCTGGCGCGCGTTGGCGACCGCCGACTGGAGGACCTTGAACACCGGCTCCGAAGCGCCCTGGGGGGCGAACTTCAGAATCGCCAGAGCCTCATTCGCCTGTTGGCCACGAATCAGGTTGACGACGCGCCGGGCCTTCATAGGCGTCACGCGGATGTAGCGCGCAGATGCCTTGGCTTCCATTGCTTTCCTTCTCTCGTCTTCTCGAAGTGCTCACGCTGCGGGATCCCGGAGGATCAGCGGCGCTTGCCCTTCTTGTCGTCCTTCACATGGCCGCGGAAGGTCCGCGTGGGAGCGAACTCGCCGAGCTTGTGCCCGACCATCGACTCGGTGATGAACACGGGGATGTGCTTGCGTCCGTCGTGCACGGCGATCGTGTGCCCCAGCATGTCGGGGATGATCATCGAGCGGCGGGACCACGTCTTGATGACGTTCTTGGTGCCCTTGTCGTTCTCCTTGGCGACCTTCAGGAAAAGGTGCTGATCGACGAAAGGGCCCTTCTTCAGGCTGCGTGGCATGTGTCAGGCTCCTTAGCGCTTGTTCTTGCCGGTGCGACGACGGCGGACGATGAGCTTGTCGCTCTCCTTGTTGGGGCGGCGGGTGCGGCCCTCGGGCTTGCCGTTCGGGTTGACCGGGTGGCGGCCACCGGAGGTCTTGCCCTCGCCACCACCGTGCGGGTGGTCGACGGGGTTCATGACCACACCACGGACGGTCGGGCGGACGCCCTTCCAGCGGTTGCGGCCGGCCTTGCCCCAGTTGATGTTCGACTGCTCGGCGTTGCCGACCTCGCCGACCGTCGCGCGGCAGCGGACGTCGACGTTGCGGATCTCGCCGGAGGGCAGGCGCAGCTGGCCGTACTTGCCCTCCTTGGCCACGAGCTGCACCGACGCGCCGGCGGAGCGGGCGAGCTTGGCGCCGCCGCCCGGACGGAGCTCGACGGCGTGGATCACGGTGCCGACGGGGATGTTGCGCAGCGGGAGGTTGTTGCCGGGCTTGATGTCGGCGCCGGGGCCCGACTCGACGACGTCGCCCTGCGACAGCTTGTTGGGCGCGATGATGTAGCGCTTGGAGCCGTCCACGAAGTGCAGCAGCGCGATGCGCGCCGTGCGGTTGGGGTCGTACTCGATGTGCGCGACCTTGGCGTCGACGCCGTCCTTGTCGTGGCGACGGAAGTCGATGACGCGGTACTGGCGCTTGTGCCCGCCACCCTTGTGCCGGGTGGTGATGCGGCCGGTGTTGTTGCGACCGCCCTTCTTGGGCAACGGCCGGACCAGCGACTTCTCGGGGGTCGTGCGCGTGATTTCTGCGAAGTCGGCAACGGAGGAGCCGCGACGGCCCGGGGTTGTCGGCTTGTGCTTACGGATAGCCATGTGTCAGTTCCTCGTTAAAGTGGTCTCCGCTCAGGCGAGCGGACCGCCGAAGATGTCGATGGTGCCTTCCTTCAGGGTCACAACGGCACGCTTGGTGCCCTTGCGCTGACCCCAGCCGAAGCGCGTGCGCTTCCGCTTCCCGGCACGGTTGATGGTGTTCACGGTCTCGACCTTGACGCCGAAGATCTGCTCCACGGCGTACTTGATCTCCGTCTTGTTCGAGTCGGGCGCCACGAAGAACGTGTAGCGGCCCTCGTCGATGAGACCGTAGGACTTCTCCGAGACGACGGGTGCAATGATGACGTCGCGGGGATCCTTGATGGTGGTCGCGCTCACTTGGCGTCCTCCTGCTTCTTCTTGCCGGCGGCCGCCACGAAGGACTCGAAGGCGTCCTTGGTGAAGACCACGTCGTCGGAGACCAGCACGTCGTAGGTGTTGAGCTGGTCGGCGTAGACGGTGTGGACGTCGTCGAGGTTGCGCACCGAGAGCGCGGCCACGTCGTCGTTGCGGTGGAGCACGACCAGCAGGTTCTTCCGGTCGGTGAGCCCGCGCAGGGTCGCCATGGCGCCCTTGGTGCTCGGGACGGCGCCCTCGACGACGGCCTCCACCACGTGGATGCGGCCGTTGCGCGCCCGGTCCGAGAGGGCCCCGCGCAGGGCGGCGGCCTTCATCTTCTTGGGCGTGCGCTGGCTGTAGTCGCGCGGGGTCGGCCCGTGCACCACGCCGCCGCCGGTCATGTGCGGGGCGCGGATCGAGCCCTGGCGCGCGCGGCCGGTGCCCTTCTGCTTGAAGGGCTTGCGGCCGGCACCGGAGACCTCGGCGCGGTTCTTGGTCTTGTGCGTGCCCTGGCGGGCCGCGGCCAGCTGAGCGACGACGACCTGGTGCAGCAGCGGCACGTTGGTCTGGACGTCGAAGATCTCGGCGGGCAGGTCGACGTTGACGGTCTGAGTTGCCATGGTGTCAGGCTCCCTTCACTGCGGTGCGGACGAGGACGACCGAACCCTTGGGGCCCGGCAGGGCGCCCTTGATGAGCAGCAGGGAGTTCTCGGCGTCCACGGCGTGAACGGTGAGGTTCTGGGTCGTGTGCCGCGCGTTGCCCATGCGGCCCGCCATGCGCATGCCCTTGAACACGCGAGCGGGGTAGGACGCGCCGCCGATGGATCCCGGCTTGCGGTGGTTCTTGTGGGCACCGTGGGAGGCGCCGACGCCGGAGAAGCCGTGACGCTTCATCACACCGGCCGTGCCCTTGCCCTTGGTGGTGCCGATGACGTCGACCTTCTGGCCGGCCTCGAAGATCTCGACGGAGAGCTCCTGGCCGAGCTCGTACGACTCGGCGTCGGCCGTGCGCAGCTCGACGACGTGGCGGCGGGGGGTCACGCCGGCCTTCTCGAAGTGACCGGCGAGCGGCTTGGTCACCTTGCGGGGGTCGATCGCACCGAACCCGATCTGCACGGCCGAGTAGCCGTCACGGTCCTGGTTGCGCAGCTGGGTCACGACGTTGGAGTCCGCCTTGACGACGGTCACCGGCACGAACTTCCCGTTCTCGTCCCAGACCTGGGTCATGCCGAGCTTCGTGCCCAGCAGGCCCTTCACCTGGCGTTCGAAAGTGGTAGTCATTGGGATGCGATCCTCTTTACAGCTTGATTTCGATGTTCACGTCAGCCGGCAGGTCGAGGCGCATGAGCGAGTCGACGGCCTTCGGCGTGGGGTCGATGATGTCGATCAGCCGCTTGTGGGTGCGCATCTCGAAGTGCTCACGGCTGTCCTTGTACTTGTGCGGCGAGCGGATGACGCAGTACACGTTCTTCTCCGTGGGCAGCGGCACGGGGCCGACCACCGTGGCGCCTGCGCGCGTCACCGTCTCAACGATCTTCCGGGCCGAGACGTCGATGACCTCGTGGTCGTACGACTTCAGCCGGATGCGGATTTTCTGTCCCGCCATGGCGTCGTGACTCTCTTTCTTGAAGTACTTCCCTGTGACGGAGCATGTGCTCCTTGTGCATGGCGCCGCCTGCTGGGCGCCCCTCCACGCAGACTGAATCCGGAATCCTCCGGGTTCCTCACCCTGCTGGAGCTCCGACCCCCGAACTCGGGCGTGTCGCCGCGTGCAGCACACGCGGGCGCACCGAATCCGCTGAACGGGGTGGGCTGTATGTGGTCCGTACGTGGCAGCGTCTCGGGCAGCTGGCCCTCGGTTCTGCTTCGGGTCCCGACGACTTCTCGGGTGGTGCCGGTTCGAACCGCTGAGAGCACACGTCGGCGCTTGAACAACGTCGTCCATCCTGCCAGAGATGGGCACCCGGTGCAAACGCACGCGCCCGCCGGGTGCCGCCGGCCGCCCCGCGTACCGGCGGCCCCGCGTACCCGACTGTGCCGCAACCGTGAGGTTTCCGCGACCCGCGCCGGCGGGGCCGGCCGTATCCTGGCCGTGTCCGCGCACCGACGTCCGGGGAGATGGGTCCCATGCTGTCCACCACGCGACTGGTCGCGATCGTGCCCGTGCGGGACCTCGACCGCGCCCGGAACTTCTACGAGCAGACCCTCGGCCTCTCCCCCGGGAGCACCCCCGAGCCGGAGGGCGTGCTGTTCAGCGAGGACGGGCACACCGGCCTGCAGCTGCTGCTGCGCCCGGACGCGCCCGTGTCCGAGCTGACGCAGGCCAGCTTCGAGGTGCCCGACGTGGGGGCCGCGGTCCGGGAGCTCGAGGGCCGGGGCGTGCGCTTCGAGGACTACGACCTCCCCGGCCTGCGGACCGTGGACCACATCGCCACCACGGAGGGAATGCGGGCCGCCTGGTTCACCGACTCCGAGGGCAACGTCCTGTGCCTGCACGAACGCACCGGCTGAACCGGCCCCGGACATGGCAGGACCCCCCGCCGCTGCGCGAGCGACGGGGGGTCCTGCTGATCGGCAAGGAGCCCGGAGGGACTACTTGATGATCTTGGTGACGCGGCCGGAGCCCACGGTGCGGCCACCCTCACGGATGGCGAAGCCGAGGCCCTCCTCCATGGCGATCGGCTGGATCAGCGCGACCGTCATCTCGGTGTTGTCGCCGGGCATGACCATCTCGGTGCCCTCGGGCAGCGTGATGACGCCGGTGACGTCGGTGGTCCGGAAGTAGAACTGCGGACGGTAGTTCGAGTAGAACGGGTTGTGACGGCCGCCCTCCTCCTTGGAGAGGATGTAGACGTTCGCCTCGAAGTCGGTGTGCGGGGTGATGGAACCCGGCTTGCACACGACCTGGCCGCGCTCGACGTCGTCACGCTTGAGACCGCGCAGCAGCAGACCGCAGTTCTCGCCCGCCATGGCCTCGTCCATCTGCTTGTGGAACATCTCGATGCCGGTGACGGTGGTCTTCTGGACCGGGCGGATGCCGACGATCTCGACCTCGGAGTTGATCGGCAGCGTGCCACGCTCGGCACGGCCGGTCACCACGGTGCCGCGACCGGTGATCGTGAAGACGTCCTCGATGGGCATGAGGAACGGCTTGTCCATCTCCCGGACGGGGTCCGGCACGTTCTCGTCGACGGCCTCCATGAGCTCCTCGATCTTGGCGACCCACTCGGCGTCGCCCTCGAGGGCCTTCAGGGCGGAGACGCGCACGACCGGCGCGTTGTCGCCGTCGAAGCCCTGGTCGGAGAGGAGCTCGCGCACCTCCATCTCGACGAGGTCCAGCAGCTCCTCGTCGTCGACCATGTCGGACTTGTTCAGGGCCACCAGCAGGTAGGGCACGCCCACCTGGCGGGCGAGCAGCACGTGCTCGCGGGTCTGGGCCATGGGGCCGTCGGTGGCGGCGACCACGAGGATGGCGCCGTCCATCTGGGCCGCACCGGTGATCATGTTCTTGACGTAGTCGGCGTGGCCCGGGGCGTCCACGTGAGCGTAGTGACGCTTCTCCGTCTGGTACTCGATGTGCGCGATGTTGATCGTGATGCCGCGCTGCTTCTCCTCCGGGGCGGAGTCGATGGCGCCGAAGTCGCGCTGCTCGTTCAGGTCCGGGTACTTGTCCGCCAGGACCTTGGAGATGGCAGCCGTGAGCGTCGTCTTGCCGTGGTCGACGTGGCCGATGGTGCCGATGTTGACGTGCGGCTTGGTGCGCTCGAACTTGGCCTTCGCCATGGTTGTTCCTCCTAGAACATTTGTCGAAACTTGCTCAGCACTACCCCACCGGGTGTTGGTCGGGGGGAGCTGAGGCACTCAGCAGTACTGAAACCTCTGCAAGTCTACTTTGGCTGTGCGTGATTGATGAAATTCCCGGCCGGGGCCGAGGGGGTGGTGCCTACTCGCCGCGGTTCTTCTGCACGATCTCCTCGGCGACGGCCTTCGGGACCTCCGAGTAGCTGTCGAACTGCATCGAGTACACGGCGCGGCCCTGGGTCTTGGACCGGAGGTCGCCGATGTAGCCGAACATCTCGGACAGCGGCACGAGGGCGCTGACCAGCTTGACGCCGCTGACGTCCTCCATGGACTGGATCTGGCCGCGGCGGGAGTTCAGGTCGCCGATGACCTCGCCCATGTACTCCTCGGGGGTGCGCACCTCGACCGCCATGAGCGGCTCGAGGAGCACGGGCTGCGCCTTGCGGGCACCCTCCTTGAAGACCATGGAGCCGGCGATCTTGAACGCCATCTCGGAGGAGTCGACGTCGTGGTAGGCGCCGTCCAGCAGCGTGGCCTTGACGCCCACGACCGGGTAGCCGGCGAGGATGCCGAGCCGCATGGCGTCCTGGATGCCCGCGTCCACGGAGGGGATGTACTCGCGGGGCACGCGACCGCCCGTGACCTTGTTGTCGAACTCGTAGAGCTCCTCGGCGTCCAGCGGGATCGGCTCGAAGGCCACCTGCACCTTGGCGAACTGACCGGATCCACCGGTCTGCTTCTTGTGCGTGTAGTCGATCTTCTCGACGGCCTTCTTGATCGTCTCGCGGTAGGCCACCTGGGGCTTGCCGACGTTGGCCTCGACCTTGAACTCGCGCTTCATGCGGTCCACCAGGATGTCCAGGTGGAGCTCGCCCATGCCGCCGATCTCGGTCTGGCCGGTCTCCTCGTTGAGGGACACGGTGAACGTGGGGTCCTCGGCGGAGAGCTTCTGGATCGCGACGGAGAGCTTCTCCTGGTCGCCCTTGGTCTTCGGCTCGATGGCCACCGAGATGACCGGGTCCGGGAAGGACATGGACTCGAGCACGATCGGGTTCTGGATGTCGCACAGGGTGTCGCCCGTGGTGGTGTCCTTGAGCCCGATGGCGGCGTAGATGTGGCCGGCCTGGATGGTGTCGACCGGGTTCTCCTTGTTGGAGTGCATCTGGAACAGCTTGCCGATGCGCTCCTTCTTGCCCTTGGTGGAGTTCAGCACCTGGTCGCCGTTGCCGGCCTTGCCGGAGTACACGCGGATGTAGGTCAGCTGCCCGTAGAAGGGGTGGGTGGCGACCTTGAACGCGAGCGCGGAGAACGGCGCGGTCGAGTCGACCGGGCGGGTGAGGATCTCCTCCTCGTCGTTGAGCGCGTGGCCCTCGACGTTCGGCACGTCCAGCGGGGACGGCAGGAAGTCGATCACGGCGTCGAGCATCGGCTGCACGCCGCGGTTCTTGAACGCGGAGCCGCACAGCACGGGGTAGGCCTGCGAGTTGATGGTCAGCTTGCGGATGCCGGCCTTCAGCTCGTCGAGGGTCAGCTCCTCGCCGCCGAGGTACTTCTCCATCAGGTCGTCGTCGGCCTCGGCCACGGCCTCGACCAGCTCGTTGCGGTACTGCTCGGCCTTCTCCTGGAGATCGGCGGGGATGTCCTCGATCTCGTACTTGGCGCCCATGGAGACGTCGCCCTTGGAGTCGCCGGGCCACACGAAGGCCTTCATGGTGAGCAGGTCGACCACGCCGGTGAAGGCGGACTCGGAGCCGATCGGCAGCTGCATGACCAGCGGCTTGGCGCCGAGGCGGTTGATGATGGTGTCGACGGTGAAGTAGAAGTCGGCGCCCAGCTTGTCCATCTTGTTGACGAAGCAGATGCGGGGGACGTCGTACTTGTCGGCCTGGCGCCAGACCGTCTCCGACTGGGGCTCGACGCCCTCCTTGCCGTCGAAGACGGCGACGGCGCCGTCGAGCACGCGCAGGGAGCGCTCGACCTCGACCGTGAAGTCCACGTGGCCGGGGGTGTCGATGATGTTGATCTGGTTGTCGTGCCAGTAGCAGGACGTCGCGGCCGACGTGATGGTGATGCCGCGCTCCTGCTCCTGCGCCATCCAGTCCATGGTGGAGGCACCATCGTGGGTCTCGCCGATCTTGTGGGAGATACCGGTGTAGAACAGGATGCGTTCGGTGGTGGTGGTCTTCCCGGCATCGATGTGGGCCATGATGCCGATGTTGCGGACCTTCTTGAGGTCGGTAAGCACGTCAAGTGCCACGGTGTTTCCCTTCAGGAGATGGTGCCGGCGGCCTGTCGGCCCGGTGGGGCCGACAGGCCGAAGAAGATTCTACCAGCGGTAGTGGGCGAAGGCCTTGTTGGACTCCGCCATCTTGTGGGTGTCCTCGCGGCGCTTCACGG